>CAYMVC010000077.1:0-3849 GCA_964393755.1 uncultured Eubacteriaceae bacterium
TTTCTTATTTTACTTAATTCTGGGCTAGCATTATCTGATATTTCAACTTCGCTAATTATGGCATTAAAAATTTCTTTTGTTAATCCAGGTAATTGGTGCAATAGTTTAACTTTCTCACTAATAATTTGATAGGGACTATTTTGTTGCCTTTCTTCTTTTAAATACGTTTTTATATCCTGACTTATTTTTAAAAGCTGTCCTATTTTTAATAATTCCGCCGGTGTTAATATTGATCCTATTCTTGCTTTTTTAATATAGGGGCTAATGTCATCCAAACCATCTATGGGTAACCTACCTTTTGCTAATATTATATTAACTGCTTCAGTGGTTTCATCTAAATTTTTTTCGATTTTAACTATATCAGTCATAGGTCTTATGGATAGAATCTTTCTTTTACCCATAGAAGATATTGCAAATTCGGATAATATCTTAATAATTTTGTTATATTCTAAAATAATTAGATTCTTATTCATTTATCATTCATTCTTCCCTTATATTTTGATTTTTTCAAATAAAGTAAAAGTACCATTAAAAATAATGATACTTTATAACTATCCACTTTTTATCCTTAGGCCTTATTTGATTTTTTATTTCTTATAGAACTTATATGATTATTTTTTAAAATTGTATCTTTATTTCTATATTCATTATCTAATTCTTTTTTCATCTTAACTATTTCTACCTGGTTATCAAATATTTGATTTTGAAGATCAGCTATTGTTTGCCGAGCTGCATCTATTTCAATTTTATTTTGTTTAAGTTTATTTTTATAGCTCTCAACTATTTCATAATACTTTTCTAATTCTAAATTTGCATCATTCAGGTTTCTTTGAGCCTCCTTGTATTTTTCTAAATGAAACATAGATTTATCTTGGGTTTTTTCAAGTTCATTCATTAATTCAGGTATTTTTTCTGCCTCAAAAAGATTATCTTCAAGTTTAGCTATTTCCTCCTGTGCAATATATAGTTGATTAGCAAGATTTAGAGAGCATAAAATGGAAACCATATTATTATTCATTAAAGTATTGGCTTTTTTTAATTCGTTCATAATAGTATCAACCTGATTAGCAATCATATTAAGATACTTCTCTGAATTATTTCCTTTTACTATATATTTATTCCCCTGTATGGTAACACTAATTTTTTTGTTTTCCTCCATGGGTTCAGCTCCTCTTACTGCCTAATAATATATAACATTCTCCATATAAACTTTAATTCCTCCTTACTATTATAACATAATATTATGGCTTCTAATAAGAAATTGAATCTTCTATTCCCTTAAACTTGCTCCCATATTATTTTCTAAATCAGCTACAATTTTATTATGGATCTTATCAACTTCCTTATCGGTTAATGTCCTATCACTATTTCTATATACTATAGAATAGGCTACACTCTTATATCCCTCAGGTATTTGCTCTCCCTTATAAATGTCAAACAAAGAAAAGGATTCTATTATTGTACTATTTTGTTTTTCTATTATCTTTTCGATTTCTCTAACAGGAATCTCCTCTTTTATTTGAATAGCAATATCCCTATTTACAGATGGATATTTTGGTAGTTTTCTATATTTTTTGCTCAAATTTGATCTTTTACTTAATAAATCGAAATTAAATTCTCCAATATATATCCTCTTAGGAATATTATAATTTTCCCCTACATCAGGATGAACTTCACCTAGAACACCTAAGGTTTCACCTTGATATATTATTTCCGTACTACGTCCTGGATGGAAAGTTGGGGAATTTAATCTTTCAAATTCAAATTGTGAAATACCACATTCACTTAATATATTCTCAACTATCCCTTTAATATCAAAGAAATCCACATCATCCCCAAATAAACCTAAGCATAAAGACTGATCTTCAATCGGTAATTTGTCTGTATTTGATTTTGTTGGATGATATGTGTTTGCCATTTCAAAAAGAAAGGCTTCATTTGTATCATGACTTATATTATGGCTAATTACTTCTAGCATGCTGCTAATTAAGGTTGTCCTCATAATACTATTTTCTTCACCTAAGGGATTTATAAGCTCTAATATTTCCCTTTTAACATTATTATCTGGTATATTAAGTTTATCTAGTGATTGAGGAGATATGAAGGAATAGGTGCAAATTTCATACCCGCCCTGACCAACTAATAAGTTTTTAATCCTATCCTCTAATTTTTGCTTATATGTTTTTATGCCTTGTACTGTAATTCCTGACATTAAGGTAGAGGGGATATTGTCATAGCCGTATAACCTTGCAATTTCCTCAGCGATATCTTCCGGTAATTTTAGATCCTGTCTAAAGGTGGGAATTTTAATTCTTAAGATCTGATTTAACAACTCTACTTTCATCCCTAATGACTCTAAATAACCTGCCATTTGCTCTTTTGAAATATCAATACCAATAAATCTATTAACCCAAATAGGATCTATCTCAATATAATGAACATCTAGGGGGTGGGGATAAATATCAATAAAACCTTCCACAATTATGCCTGCATTTATCTCTTCTAATAGTTGACAAGCCCTGTTAATTGCCAATATTGCTAAATTAGGGTCAATGCCTTTTTCATATCTGATAGAGGCTTCTGTTCTTAATCCTATTCTTTTAGCAGTATGCCTAACACTATCCTTTTCAAAATTTGCTGCTTCCAGCAAAATAATATTTGTATTATCGTCTACCTCAGAATTACCTCCACCCATTACCCCTGCAATACCTAAAGGTTTTATAGCATCGGCAATTACTAACATAGATGGATCTAATTCCCTCTTAATTCCATCTAGTGTGATTAGTTTCTCTCCTGAGTGTGCTTTTCTAACTATAATTCTATTTTCAGTTAATTTATTATAATCATAAGCATGAAGGGGTTGACCCATCTCCATCATTACATAATTTGTTACATCTACTATATTATTTATTGAGCGAACCCCAACTCTGGCAAGTCTATCTTGCATCCATTTTGGAGATTGATCTATTTTAACATCTTTTATAATACCTGCTATGAAGCGAGTACAATTGTCATCTAAAACTTCAATACTGGTATAATTTTTTATCTGGTTTTCCTCAATATTAGGATTGTTTCCAGGTATGTTAAGAGGTTTGTTTAATGTTGCTGCTATTTCTCGGGATAAACCGACTACTGACATACAATCCGGTCTATTATTTGTAAGTTCAAATTCAAATACGATTTCATTTAATCCAAGAACTTCCTTCACATCTTTCCCAATAGGAAGTTCTTCGTTAAAAATATATATACCTTGGATTTGTTCCTCAGGTAAGTTTTTTATATTTAAGGAAAGTTCTTGGGCAGAACACATCATACCAAAGGATTCGATTCCCCTAAGTTTGCTTTTTTTTATTTCAACTCCTCCGGGTAAAGTTGATCCTACTAGTGCCACCGGGATATAATCCCCTTCTTTAATGTTTTTTGCACCTGTTACAATTTGGACAACTTCACTTCCTACATTTACCTTTGTAACTAAAAGTCTGTCTGCATTAGGATGTTTATTTATTTCTAATATCTTCCCTACAACTACTTTATTAATATCTTGTCCCAGGTGTTCAACCCTTTCCACCTTTGTACCTGACATGGTCATTTTATCTGCAAGTTCTTTAGGACTAATATTTATTTCAACATAATCTTTAAGCCAGCTATATGGTGCTAACATATCCTTACCTCCTATTAAAATTGTTTTAAAAACCTTAGATTATTTTCAAACAATAATCTTAAATCATCTATATCATATTTTATCATTGTAATCCTATCTAAACCCATCCCGAAAGCAAATCCGCTATAGACTTTAGAATCTATACCACAGGTCTCGGAGCAGAGGATGTACGAATCGCCGATCTTGCC
>CAYMVC010000077.1:3859-6719 GCA_964393755.1 uncultured Eubacteriaceae bacterium
CCACAGGTCTCTAAAACATTTGGATGGACCATTCCACACCCCAATATCTCGATCCAACCTTCATCTTGACAGACTCTACAACCTTTACCATTACATACAAAACAGGATACATCCATTTCTGCACTTGGTTCTGTAAAATAAAATTGGTGGGGTCTAAATTTGGTTTTTGTATTTTCACCAAATAGTCTTTTTGCAAACACTTCTAGTGTACCCTTTAAATCACTCATTGAAATACCCTTATCTACTATTAAACCCTCTATCTGATGAAAAACTGGAGAATGAGTTGCATCTATTTCATCCACCCTATATACCTTTCCAGGTACAATAAATCTAATAGGGGGCTTATGTTTTTCCATGGTACGTATTTGCATTGGAGATGTTTGGGTACGAAGTAAAAGTTCATCATTAAAATAAAATGTATCTTGTAAATCCTTAGAAGGATGGTTTTTAGGTACATTTAATGCATCAAAATTATAATATGATAATTCTACTTCTGGTCCTTCTACAGTAGAAAATCCCAATCCCAAAAATATTTCTTTTATTTCATCTAAAACTAGGGTGAGAGGATGCTTATTACCTATATTTTTTCTTTTTCCAGGCAAGGTGATATCTATTTCTTCTTTTAATAATTGTAGATTTTTAATTTGCAACCTTAATTTATCCCTTTGTTCTTCTAGCTTTCTTTCAATTTCATTTCTCACTTTGTTTGCTAATTGACCTATTATAGGTCGTTCTTCAATAGATAGTTTACCCATTTCCCTTAGAACTTTAGTTAATTGTCCTTTTTTACCTAATAGTTTAATTCTTAAATCTTCTAACTCCTTCATGTCTTTTACCTGGGATAATTCCCTTTCTGCAACAAGCTTAATATTTTCTAATTGACTTCTCAATGTTAATAACCTCCTTTTTGTTACTAGATATAAGAATGTTTTTTCCTGAGTTACAAAAAATAAAAAAAACCCTCCCAAAGGGACGAAGTTTTTTCGCGGTACCACCCTATTAGTTTAATATTCTACTTCAATTATTAAACCACTTGATTCTATAACGGTCCTAACCGATAGATTATACTAAGCATACTACACTTTTCAAATCTATAACTCCAGAGGGAACTTCAACTACTTTTTTCTAGGAAATGTTTTCAGCCAAGACATTACCTCTCTTTTTAGAATCCACTAGTTTACTTTTCTCATTCATTGTTTTTAATATATTGTTTTGAAAAATTATACCATATTTTATCTGGTATTTACAACTAATATTGCTAAATACCTACCATTTTATACATTAATATACCTGCTGCAACTGCGGCATTTAATGATTGGGCATGACCCTTAATAGGTATTTTAACTAAATCACTACATAAATTTAATATAGGTTCTGATATCCCATTTGATTCGCTTCCAACAATTACTGCCTTCTTTTTTGAATATGTTAATTCATTATAATAACAATTTGAATTTAAGTCTGTACCAATTATTTGAAAACCATTTTTAATAAGTTTGATTATGGTATCATTTATATTTAATTCCTGTATAATGGGTAAATGAAAAATGGAACCCATAGTAGACCTTATTACCTTTAAGTTATAAATATCAACACAACCCTTACCTAATAAAACTCCATCAATACCTGCTGCATCTGCAGTGCGAATAATAGTTCCCATGTTACCAGGGTCCTGAATACCGTCTAAAATTATAATCGAGGACTTTTCATAGACTATCAGGTTTTCAATATTATAATCTGGCTGTTCTACTATACCTATAATACCTTGGGAGTTTTCAAGGTCACTTAATTCCAATAGCAATTTATTGTCTAATTCGTATAGTGGAAGACCATGATTGGTAATGTGTTCTAATAATTCCATTCCCCCATTGGAGGAGAATAGCTTGTTACTATATAAAATAGCCTGAAACTTACTTTTCCAAACTATTGCTTCATATAGAGATTTTATTCCTTCAATAATGAGTAGCTTACTACTATCTCTATATTTTCTAAGATGTAACCTTTTCCATTCCTTATATTGGGGATTTTGATTACTTGATATTTTACTGACCATGTGCCACCTCTTTAAATTATAATAATTTACTAAATTGTATCAGTCCAAAACTTGGGGCTAAATAAAACTAGTACTGAAAATATTTCCAGTCTACCTACCAGCATTAAGAAAGATAAAAACACCTTGCCAAAATTACTAAATTGCCCATATGTTTGCAAAGGTCCTGAAAATCCATAACCCGGTCCTATGTTCCCAAGTGAAGCTATAATAGCGGTAAATGAGGTTACTAAATCAAAACCCTCTAGAGATATAAGAATGGTCCCTAGTGAAATTATAATAATATATAAAACAAAAAAACTTATTATACTCGTAATAATATCTGATGATAGTGCCCTACCATTAATCTTAATAGGAATAATGGCTCTAGGATGAAAAATCTTTGTTACTTCCCTTTTTATTAGCTTTAATAAAACTAATATTCTTATATTTTTGATGCCACCACTTATAGAACCTGCACAGCCACCCATAAACATTAACATAATAAGTATAGCTTTGCTAAATACCGGCCATTTATTATAACCCGGAACTGTAAAGCCGGTAGTGCTCATTATAGAACTTGTTTGGAATAAAGCATTTTTAAAAGTGCTTAATATATTTCCTCCCAGGTTAATCGTGATCAGGATAGCACTAATTACAAGAACAAGAAAATAAAATATTAATTCTTCATTTTGAATAACTTTCTTCCAATTTCCCTTTAATAATTGATGATAAATTGAAAAATTTATAGCGGATAAGATCATAAATAATGTAATTGTAATAGTTATAAAATTGCTATTAAATGATGCTATACCATCACTTCTTGTGGAA
>CAYMVC010000078.1:0-4069 GCA_964393755.1 uncultured Eubacteriaceae bacterium
ATAATTAAAGCTAAAATACATAATAAAAGAATATGTAATCTTTTTTTCATTTAAACACCCCATTAATTCTATTATAAAAACATTTTATACTGTTCCCAATAAGGTTATCGCCTTTAATTCCTTTCCCTTTTCATTATATTCAGTATGAATCCTTGCCTTTACACCGTAGATTCTCTCTATATTTTCCTCACTTATCACCTGATTAGGCTCACCTATACCCTCAATACTTCCACTACACATTAAGGCTGCATTAATTGTTAAACCCTTGGACTGGAGAAAAAATGCATGTTCTGGAGAATGGGTTGCCATTAGTATAGATATATTTTCTTTCGTAGTTAAATCCACAATAGTCTCTAAAAATAATAATTCATTTCTAAAATCTAAGTTTGCCGTTGGTTCATCCATAATTATAAGGGGAGTGTGTTGGCATAATGACCGTGCCAATAAAACAAGCTTAACCTCTCCTCCTGATAATTGGCTATAGGGTTCTTGTGCCAAATGACCAATGCCTACTTTTTCTAGAGCCTTATTGCAATAGCTTAAATCTTCTGAACTAGGTTGACCAAAATATCCTAAATGTGCCGTTCTGCCCATCATTACCACCTGTTCTACAGTATATGGGAAAACTACATTATGTATCTGGGGCACATAGGCAATATTTTGGGCAATTTCCCGCCTTTTATAACTGTTTATAGGTTTTCCCATTAGGACTATTTCTCCATCATCAGGTATTAAAATAGACATGATATTATCTATTAGGGTGGTTTTACCGCATCCATTTGGACCCATCAAGCAGATAACCTCTCCCCTTTTTAAAGATAATGAAATATGTTGAAATACCTTCTTTGTAGGATAGGAGAAGCTTAGATTAGTCACTTCTAAAATGTCCTTTATCACTTCCAACCTCCCCCTTTAGTTCTCTTTAAAAGATATACAAAAAATGGAGTGCCCACAATTGAAGTTAGGATTCCTATAGGAATCTCTGAACTACTTATTACTCTGGATGCAGTATCCATTAATATTAAAAAACAAGCACCAAGAGACATACTAATAGGGATGAGTTTGGAATTATCGTTCCCTACTAACATACGACCTATATGGGGTATAATTAGTCCAATCCATCCTATAGTACCACTTATACATACTGCTGAAGAGGTTGCTAAGGTAGCACCACCAATAATAAATAACTTATATATCTTTGTATCCACACCTAGAGCAGTGGCTTCTTTTTCTCCCATTGATAAAGCATTAATCTTCCATCTGGAAATAAAAATCATTCCCATCCCAATAAACATGGGAATAAATGCAATAAATTGCTTGTAGCCTATAGATGCTAAGCTACCCATTGTCCAAAAGGTTAGGGCTGGCAATTCTGAATATGGATCTGCAATATATTTAAATAAAGAAGTAAAGGCACTAAAAAAACTTGAAACAACAACTCCCCCTAATACTAAGGTAACCATAGGGGTGGACCCATATATCCTTCCCGCCAAGTAGCTAAGCAAGACAGCCAATACTCCGAAGATAAAGGAAAATAAATAGTTTGAAAGTCCCCCTCCAAAGAAAATAATAGATAGGGATGCCCCGAAACATGCCCCACTACTCACTCCCAATATACCAGAATTCACTAAGGGATTGCGGAAGACTCCTTGAAATGCAGCCCCACTTACTGCTAAAGCCGCCCCTACAAATGCCCCAGCAATGGCTCGGGGAAGCCTTAGTTGGTAGACTATGGTATGTAACTCCCTAGGTAGGTTTTCAAAATTCCGACCTTTTTGAAATAAAGTTCTAATCACATTAATAGGGCTAATGGTATATCTCCCCAAAAAAAGAGTAAAAAAGATCATTATTATGGGTGCAATAACTAATATTATTACTAGAGTCCATTTATTTTTAATATAACTATGCATGCAATCACCACTAGTTAGTATTATATATTGATAAATCCTATATATTAAGGCAGGAATAATCCTGCCCTATATAATATTTATACCTTATTTGTAAATTCTTAATTTGCCTTTTCTTTAAATACTCCATAGCCCTTATATGCTAATATTAAAATGACTGCAAGGGAAACTACAATATAATTATTTATGCTGTCAGAAGTTTTAGGATTTTTTGTTGATTTTTTACCTGAATCAACTGGATTTTTGTCTTTACCAGCTGCGACGGTAGAAAAGGAAATTTCTATAGGCTTTTCAAGATTGTCACCAGATTTGCTTTGTAAATTCTTTGCAATTTTTAGAGTATATTGTTGACCACCTTTTAGACCACCCTTAGGCTCAATATTAACAAAGTTTCTTTCATCCCTATCCTCTGGTTCAGCCAATATCACGTTAATATCAACTGGTTTTCCATCCTTATCTACCATAGAAAAGGCTTTTTGATTGGCCACCCTAACTGTTTCAAAGGTGATGTTTTTGGAAAATTCCAGTCTGATCTTAGCATTAAGTGCTACATCCTTTGCCCCATCTTTGATTGTAGAAGTCACCAATTCTACAGGTTTATCCTTTCCACCTCCGCTGCCGTCACCACTTCCAGCCCATGCAACAGCATTTACCACAAACAAGCTAATTAACAAAATAATAGCAACCCTAGAAAATACCTTTTTCATATTCCTTGCCTCCTATATAATTATTTATGTATAACCTAATAGTTAGGTTGATACCTTATTATTTGTTGAAGATTAATAGTAATTTAATAAATAAAAAACCCCTTCCCTATTGGGAAAAGGTAAAATTAATAAAACATAGTTCCTCTATCTCCTTTCCAAACAGGGGAGGCGTAGCCGTTTCCAACTATGCCCTATCGGTTTTAATTCATAGGTGAAATACCCGTAGAATATAAACTCGGAGAAAAACAATTATATGTATTATATGTGAATATTATAACATGGCCTGTCCTATCTTTCAATCATGCTCCTTAATAATTAACCAACTAGTACTAGTCTATTTTCTTAGCATGAACAACAAATCTTGCATTGGGAAATTCATAACTACAGGTGGATAGTGTTAATATTATATCATCCGCTTCCACGTGGACATTAGTTTCATAAAGGGATTTACAACTTATATTTTTTAAAAAGTTTTCATAGCCTTCATTATTTGGGAATTCTGTCTGAATATAATCAAAATCTGTCTTTGTTACATATGCAGAAAAAACCTCCCATTGGTTTGTCTCATATAAGGTGCTAAAGGTGATCAATGGGTGGTCAAAAAAATACTTTTCATTTTTATAACCCATTAAGCCCTTAAACATAGATCCATCCTTCATGTTATGACCATACAATATAATATTTTTATCATTATAGTTTCCTTCATTTCTATAATCCATAAATATGCTTCCTGCCTTTGACCTTTCTTTATTAATATTATGATTAAGATAATACTCGTTATCATTAGCAAGAACTACTGGATAATCAATATTAGTATTTTCTATTAAAATCCACCCTTTTATTTGGTCATTAATTTTTAATAGTGGTTTAAATTTATCCAGGGGGTCAGGATCTATTTGTCCCATTAAGCCAAGTTTCTCGTCTAAATCTGGGTTATAGCTCCCTTCTTTAGCATGGTAGTTATCTTTTATTTGTTCATGTAACTTCCTATTTGTGTGGCTTTCCCTGATGTAATTCCCAATATGAAATAAATTATAAAATAAAATTAGTATTAATATTACTAGAAAAATCTTATTAATAAAATTTTTATCTAATTTAGTCATTTTTTCACCTACAAATATATACTCCAAATGGACGGTCGAAAGCCGTCCCTAAAACTACAAGCTTAATCCATCCCCTATACCTTCTTCTAATTCTTCGCTAAGGTCTGTTCCCACAAGGCCTTGGAGATTTTTCAGTATATCTTGCAATTGGTTTAAATACTTTCCGTAGTCTGCCCAATTTCCCTGTCTTTGTGCTTCTTCTGCCCTATTGAACAATTCGTTTGCTTTTTGAACCAGGTCTTCTATGGTTTCATCTTCAGCAAGTGGAGGGCCTTCTTCCCCTGGACTTTGAGGTTCTTCACCAGGTTTTTCTCCCTGACTTTTACCAAAAACTATATTTAAGGCCTCCTCT
>CAYMVC010000078.1:4169-6581 GCA_964393755.1 uncultured Eubacteriaceae bacterium
TTCACCAGGTTTTTCTCCCTGACTTTTACCAAAAACTATATTTAAGGCCTCCTCTAAGCTTTCCTCCATTACTATCTTATTTTCATAGGCTACTATTACCCTTTTTACCTCTGGTAGATTTCTTTCCCCACCTGAAGATTCTAAATAAATAGGTTCTACAAAGAGTAAGGATTCATCTATTGGTATTGTAAGGAGGTTACCCCTGATAACATTTGAGCCTTGCTGGTCTAAAAGGGTAAGTTCCTTGGAAATCTTTGTATCCTGATCTATTCGTTTTTCTACCTGCATTGGACCATAGACTAATTTTTGTTTTGGAAATCTATATACTACCAGCTTTCCATAGTTGTCTTTATCATTTAAGGCAGCCATCCAGGAAACCATATTATCTTTATCCCGTGGAGTATAAGGGACCATTAGCATAAACTCTTCATCTTCCCCATCTGGATCCTTCATTATTATATGAGTTGATTCAATGGTTTCCTCTTCCCCTGATCCATATATTTGTTTAGATATTTGCCAAAGATCCTCTTTATTATAAAATACTGTTGGGTTTTCCATGTGATAGGTCCTATACATATCACTCTGGATATCAAAGAGGGTTTGGGAATACCTTATATGATCTTTAATCCCTTCCGGCATTTCTTCTATATCCTTTAATAAGTCGGGATAAATCTTGCCATAGGTGGTGGAAATAGGATCTTCCCTATCCATTTGATAGAAGGTGGTCTCCCCATTAAAAGCATCTATTACTACCTTTACTGAATTTCTTATATAGTTAAAAGAATTTGTCCCAAAGGGCTGGGAGTAGCCATAGGAATCACTGGTGGTAAAGGCATCTATTATCCAATATAGTTTACCTTCATTTATTACCAAATAGGGGTCTTTATCATATTCAAAGAATGGGGCTATTTTTTGTACCCTGTCAATTATATTTCTATTTATAAGAATTTTACTATTTGCATTTACATCATTGGATAGTATTATTCTTAAGCTCCCCTGATTTAGGGCAAAGACCATTCTATTCAGAAATCCCATGGGGATTCCTGCATCCCCGGTATAGATATATTCTTCATTATCATCCCCTGAAGGATAATCAAATTCTTTTGTATTAGTATTTGTAATCACATAATCATTGGTCAATTCCCCAAAGTAAATCCTAGGTTCGTCAATCTTAAGGTCTTCACTGCCTGTGGGAGGAATATCCTTAAGGAGTAATTCTGGCTGGCCCACCTCATTTACCCTGTTAACTGGGGAAACAGCAGCCCCAAAACCATGGGTATATTTTAGGTGGAGGTTTATCCAAGATTTTGAACTTTCCTCAATCTTATCTTGATTTAATTCCCGGGCAGCTAAAAACACCTGGGTATATTGCCCATCTATATAATACCTATCCACATCCATGCCCCTGAATTCGTAATACCTTCTAAATCCCTGTAGGGAATTATACATAGATGTTGTAGGCCGATAATCATTTATTGGTATATTGTTTATGGTTATATCATTTTTTTCTATGCTTTCCGCAGTAATATTTTGTTCCACTGGAAAATCCTTTTTCTCTATCTTATCTAGGCCATAGGCTTTTTGGGTATATTCTATATTATTTACAATAAAGGGTTCTTCTTTAACTAATTCGTTAGGAGATACAATTAAGTTTTCCACTGCCACTGCTCCAATGTTTCCCAATAGTGTAATTACAATTAGAACAAGAGGCCCTATTAAAGCAAGCTTTATTTTTCTTCTATAGCCAGCAAGGATAATAAGTATACCTGCTATTAAAGACACTACCATGGAAATCCTGTATAACCATAGAGTAACATTTAAATCGGTGTAACCTGCACCGTAAACTATGCCCGTTGGTGAATACAAGAGAGTGAAGGTTTTTAAATAGAAGCCACCTGCTAATAACATGAAAAATATCCCCACTACTATGGACAATTGTTTTGATGCCATGGATATAAAATCCTTAGATATGGTTTTAATATTTATATTTTTAATATTGTCTTCCTCTGTGTATACTCCCTGCCTTCCCTTTAGAGCAAATAGGATAATAAATAAGGCAAAGGTTGCTATGGCTAAAATTATTAAAATTAATAAGCCAATAGAATATAGTTGTTGAAAAAATGGGAGTTTAAATACATAAAAGGACATATCCTTATTAAATATAGGATCATTTACATTAAAGTCAGTAGAGTTTTTATATTCTAAAATCTTATACCATAGATTAGAAGTAATAATTGATGAAAGAAAAAGAGACAGTAGAGTAGATCCTAAAAATACCCATCGATTTTCCACCTTGTTCTGGATTTTAGAATTAAATATAGACATTTTCTTATTATATAATGCCTTTATTAAGGCAAAGTAAATATATAATACAAAGGTTAAAACTGCAAATAAGGGAATCCCTATTTCTAC
>CAYMVC010000079.1:0-6364 GCA_964393755.1 uncultured Eubacteriaceae bacterium
GGAGGATTATTTAAACGAAAAACCGATAAATCATTAGACTATGATCAGAGTGGTGCCCTAATGGAAATAAAGATTAATCTAAATAAAATAGAAGAAAGTCTTTCCATTGAAGAAAATAATTTTAATTCTTTAAAAACAGATGTGGCAGACCAATTAAATTATCTTGCTGCCCGGCCTACCGGGTGGCCAAATAGGGGTCGTATAACCTCACCCTTTGGAATTAGAAGGGCTCCCAAAAGGGGGGCCTCAACCTTTCATAAAGGTGTAGATATTGCCAATAGCTATGGTTCTTCAATAAAAGCGGCTGCAAAGGGAAAGGTGGTTTCTGCAGGTTGGAAAGGCGGTTTAGGTTATACTGTGTTAATATCCCATGGTTACGGTTTTACCACCCTGTATGGACATAATTCATCCCTTTTAGTTAAGAAAGGTCAAGAGGTAGAAAAGGGACAAGCTATTGCAAAATTAGGAAATTCAGGTAATAGTACAGGACCTCATGTTCACTTTGAAATTCGTGTTAATGATAATCCTGTAGACCCTATGAAGTATTTAGGAAAATAATTATTATTAAGGGGGAAAACATGTTTAAAAAACAAGAGGTTATTGAAAATTATGATAAGGTGGAAACAATACTAGGTAAAAATTTTAATGTGAATGGTAATGTAAACGCTAGTGGTTCAGTTCGCATTGAAGGCTATTTGAAGGGTGAATTAACGGTAGAAGGCAATTTAGTTATAGGTGAAACAGCCGTCATAGAAGGTCTTGTTAAGGCAACAAACGTGCATATGTCGGGAAAAGTAACTGGTAACCTATATGTATCCAATCAATTAAAACTTACCTCTTCAGCTGTAATATTAGGAGATATAGAAGTTGACAAATTTATTATAGATGAAGGTGCAAGCTTCCAGGGGAATTGCATTATGACTTCTTTAGAAGATGGTAAAGAAAATCAGACCCTAGAATTAGATAGGAATGAAAATTAATTAACTGGGATATCTACTAGATATCCCAGTTTTATTTACACTAGGTTTTTCCAAGATTTTTTATAACCTATTTTAGCCACATTATTTTCCCCATCCAATGCCAGGGCAGTATTAAAATATATAAAAGACTTTTTAAAATTATTAATATCATAAAAGGCCTTTGCCAAATTGATATTGGATTCAAGGTGGCTTGGTTTCAATTCCAATGATTTCAATAGATAGGGTATTGCCTTAAAGGCTTTATTCATTTTTAAATAACAGGTCCCAATATTTGAATATATAATAAAGTTTTCACCCTTATGGCTTAGAGCAGCTATATAATATTTTAATGCCTTATTAAATTCCTTATTTTCGTAAAATAGATTCCCTAAATTTAGGTAGGCTGGCCAAAAATCCTTTTTACATTTTGCAGTTAGCAAATAATACCTTTTAGCCTCTTTCACCTTCCTTAATTTCCAATATATACTTCCTACAAGGTTAAGAGCTATAGGGTTAGTAATAAAAAATTGTTCTTTTATAATAGTTTGTCTAGCTAATTCCCATTGCTTATTTTCGTAAAATTCATAGGCTTGATCAATATATGTATCCATCGATTAATCACTCTCCTATTAAATTATAGACAAGCAAGGGGCAAAATATTCCAATAAATAATTACACCCTATTGATTTTATTAATGACCTTTAAATTAGTAGATAATACATGCAATATATATTTGGCTGCCAATCCAATAAAATATCCTGTTAAAATTGCTGTTAACATTAATATAGGTAAGTAGGTAAAAATCCCAAAGTTTGATATGACTAGGGAGGCAACAAAGAGTTGCCCTATATTATGAAAAATAGCGCCAACAATACTAATGCCCATAAGGCTAAAATACTCCCTATAGTAGTGATACAATACATACATTGAAATTAGGCTTAATAGTCCCCCACCAAGGCTAAAGAAAAAACTAGAGATAACCCCTCCAAATATTGCCCCCATAAAACTTCTAAGCACTACAAGAATTGCGGCAATCCTTAAACCAAATATTACAATGGTAATCATAATCACTATATTTGCCAACCCCAGCTTTACCCCTGGTGCCGGTATGGGAATTGGGAAGAAACTTTCAATATACTGTAATACCAATGCTTGAGCCAATAGGATAGAAATAAAAATAAGTTTTTTTGTCCTTGTCATAAAAATCTTTCCCTCAATTCTATAAACAAGTATTATTTTTTCCTTTTAACAACAATCTTAGTTTTTAACTATTTGTTTATTATATATTAAAGTTCCATAAGTAGAAAGTTAATTAATCAAAAATATGGGTATAAGGTTTATAGAAATATAAAAAGGGGGAAAATCTTATGAATCATATGACAGCTGCAAACCTACGTTCTGCCTTTGGCGGAGAAAGCATGGCAAATATGAGATACAAAATATGGGGCAAAACGGCATTAAAAGAAGGTTTTAAAAATGTTGCCAGATTATTTGAAGCAATCTCCTTTGCTGAAGAAGTACATGCAAGTAATCATTTTAAGGAATTAGAATATGTAAAAGGAGATTATCTGGTGGCTTCTCAGGCAGGATTCGGGTTAACAAGAACCTCGGAAAACCTTCAAGGGGCAATTGATGGGGAAAATTTTGAAATAGAACAAATGTATCCATCTTACATAGCTGTTGCAAAAGAACAAGGGGAAAAAGGAGGTTTATTATCCTTCCATTATGCCCTAGAAGCTGAAAAAATACATTCAGCAATGTTTACAAAGGCAAAACAAGATGTAGACAAGGGTAAAGATATGGATCTAGGAGATGTTCAAATTTGTACTATCTGTGGTCATACTGTAGACGGACCTATACCCGAAAAATGCCCTATTTGTGGAGTGACCCATGAGCTTTTCGTTACATTCCCAAAAGAAGATTAATAAATTGGAGGCAAGGGTATTTAAGCCCTTGCCCTTTTATTCAAATCTTTCCAATAGGTCATGCAATTGCCTTGCATGATGACCATGGTCTTCAGCTAATTGTTTAAATACTCTCCTTACTTCCCCATCTTTAACAGTTTTAGAATGGGATTCAAAATCTCTTACCTTTTCCTGTTCATCTAAAATTGCCTTCATTAAAATTTCTCTTTCCTTTATTTCCAATTTTAACACCTCCTGATAATATTATTTCCGATAACTATTTATTTATTGCATTGATTTTAAATATATGGAGTTGACTTTAATGTAAATTAAGAATATAGTATTATTGACATATGAACATATGCTCATATATTACAGTGGAGGTTTGAAATGGATAATTCTATAGAAATATGCAAAGAAAATTTAGTCCATGAGGATAGTGTTAATAAGGTTATAAATTCTTTACCCAAGAATAAATCTTTACAGCAATTAGGGGGCTTTTTTAAAATTTTCGGAGATCCCACCCGTCTAAAAATTATTTTTTCCCTCTACTATTCAGAATTATGTGTCTTTGATTTAGCAGCGGTAATCGGTATTAGTCAATCTGGAATCTCCCATCAATTACGAACCCTTAAACAAATGGGCATCGTAAAAAATAGGCGGTGGGGAAAAACTATTTATTATTCTTTAGATGATCATCATATAGTTGAAATCTTAACATCTGGTTTTACCCACATTAGTCATAAAGAAGGAGAAGTTCTATGAATAGAAAACAAATTACTTTACAGGGATTGACTTGTGCAGATTGTGCTAACAAAATAGAGGCTGGGATAAAAGAATTAGATAGCATAAAAGATGTTAATCTAAATTTCTCCACCTCAATTCTTACAGTTAATCTTAAAGACAATGAAAGCTGGGAAGAAGCCCATAGGAAAATTTTAAGTATAATATCTAAATATGACAACAGTATTAAGCTAACTTATAAAAAAGATTATCACCCCAATATCCATTCCCATAATTCCAATGATAGGAAATTTTCTAAGGATGATATTTTTATTGGCATAGGTGTAGTCTTATTTTTACTATCTATGGTATTTACCTTTAATTATCCATTAAATTTACTTTTATTTGTTGGTGCCTATTTATTCATTGGAGGCCAAGTCCTCCTAAGGGCAGGGAAGAATATTCTTCGGGGTCAAGTTTTTGATGAAAACTTTCTAATGTCTATAGCTACACTAGGGGCCTTTGCCATTGGGGAATATCCTGAAGGAGTTGCTGTGATGCTGTTTTATCAGGTTGGTGAGTTCTTTCAGGATTTAGCTGTTAATAGGTCTAGGAAATCTATACATGACTTAATGGATATAAGGCCAGACTATGCTAATCTAAAAGCCGGAGATAATATAAGTAAGGTGGATCCAAGCCATGTAAATATAGGTGATCTTATAATTGTAAAACCTGGTGAAAAGGTTCCCCTGGATGGAATAATAATAGAGGGAAAGGCTATGATAGATACTTCCGCCCTAACAGGGGAGTCAATACCTAGAAATGTAGGACCTGGCAGCCAAGTTTTAAGTGGATTTATAAATAATAGTGGTCTAATAACTTTGGAGGTTACTAAAAACTTTCATGAATCAACTGTATCTAAAATATTAGAATTAGTAGAAAACACCAGTAGTAAAAAAGCCACTACAGAACAATTTATTACTAAGTTTTCAAGGTTTTACACCCCCATAGTTGTATTTATTGCCCTAGGCATAGCAATTTTTCCCCCATTAGTTGTAGGAGGCGGTTTTTCCCAATGGATTTATAAATCTTTAGTATTTTTAGTCATTTCCTGTCCTTGTGCTTTAGTGATTTCAGTTCCCCTTGGATTTTTCGGAGGTATTGGTTCAGCATCAAAAAATGGTATTTTGGTAAAGGGAGGAAATTATTTAGAGGCTTTAAATAATATTGATATGATGATCTTTGACAAGACTGGTACCCTTACAAAAGGTACATTTGAAGTGATAAAGGTCCATTCCCATGGCGATTTTAGTGATAATGATCTCCTATATTATGCAGCCCATGGTGAATATTATTCCAACCACCCCATTGCTAAATCAATTGTTAAAAGGTTTGATGGCATTGTAAATAAAGGGGATATATCAAACTATGAAGAAATTTCAGGATTTGGAATAAGGGCCACTATTAAAGGAAAAGACCTTTTCCTAGGAAATGATAAACTGATGTCTAAAGAAAATATTGAGTTCACCCTTCCATCAACTGTTGGAACAATAGTCCATGGTGCAATTAATAATCAATATATGGGATACATTGTAATTTCAGATGAACTTAAAGCAGATTCAAAGGATACAATAAAAGCACTAAAATCACTGGGTATAAGGAAAAATATTATGCTTACAGGAGACAATGAAGTTCTTGGTGAAAATATAGCTAAAGAATTATCCTTAGATGCTTTTTATGCAGGATTACTTCCCCAAGAAAAGGTTGAAAGGCTTGAACAATTGGATAAAGAAAAAATAAAGGGCAAAAACTTAGCCTTTGTGGGAGACGGAATTAATGATGCTCCGGTTATAGTAAGGGCAGATATTGGAATAGCCATGGGCGGACTAGGTTCAGATGCAGCTATTGAGGCCGCAGATATAGTCCTCATGACTGATGAACCCTCTAAATTAATAAAGGCAATAAAAATAGCCAGATTCACTAGAAATATTGTAATGCAAAATATAATATTTGCATTAACTGTGAAGATAGGTGTTCTTATACTGGGAGCCCTTGGATATGCTACTATGTGGTTAGCGGTATTTGCAGACGTAGGTGTCTCCTTAATAGCTATTTTAAATTCTTTAAGGGTTATTACCAACAGATATAAATAATAGAAACATCCTGGAGATTCCAGGATGTTTCTATTATTTATTTTAAGATAGCATAAACACAATCTTCCACATGGGTTAAACCTAAGGAGTCAGCCTTATCTAATACTTCTTGATTCCATGATCCTGGCTGAAACCATAGATTATCTATTCCTAATTCTTTTGCCTCCTCCACCCCATTTATTGAGATTCTTGGGGGCACTACAAAATCTATAACATCTGGCTTCACTGGTAGATCCCTAAGAGAAGGGTAGCATTTACTCCCTTCAATTTCATCATATTTAGGGTTTATGGCATAAGCCTCATAACCATTGTCTAGTAAAGCCTTCCATATCTTATAGCCAAACTTTTCTTGATTTGGTGATACACCTATTACCGCCCATATCTTTTCTCCTAACATTCTTTCTATATCACTCTTGATAATATTCATTATTTTTTTCCCTCCAATTAACTTATGTTTTTATTATACTACCCCCTCTTTCTATAAGAAATCTTATTTTTAATGCAAAAAAGCAGATCTTTTAAAATCTGCTTTCTTTATAACTATTTTGCTAGATCCTCAATTGAGTTTATTTCCATATAAGTTGGAACTACTAAGCCTATTTTAGCCCCTTCTAGATTTGGACCT
>CAYMVC010000080.1:0-6322 GCA_964393755.1 uncultured Eubacteriaceae bacterium
TTCTCTTGCCCTTGGGGATTCAGACCTACTATAGCCGAATAATTCACAATTAAACACTTTTAAAAGCTCTGCCACTTTTAATCCTATTGATCCGGTTCCAACAATTCCTACTGTCTTTCCATTTAACTCATTTCCCACTAGACCTGCCTTGGTTCCTTCCTGTCTAACTACTTTATCACTGGGAATTATATTTCTTAATAATGAAATAATCATAGCCAGAGTAAGTTCTGCCACTGCATCAGTAGCATAGCCCTGGGCATTGGATACCCTGATGTTCATTTCCCTACAAGTCTGTAAATCTATATGGTCAAAACCCGTAAAGGCGATGGATATATATTTTAATTTGCTTGCTGCCCTAATTACCTGTCCACTTAAAGGGCTATTGGCAATAATTAATATATCTGCATCCTTTACTCTTTCTTTTAATATTTCATCATCTTTTCCTACTTCATCATAAGCTATAAATTCATGTCCCATATCTAAAAGTTCCTGGGAAAGTTTACTTAAAACCTCCTCCTTTATCGCTAAAGGTTCTAATAAAACAATTTTCATTATTACTATCCCTCTATTCTATATATTCTCTTGCCTCTTCCTCTCCTCTAAGTACCCTTAGGGTACCAAATGCCAATGATTCCATTTCATTTTCACCAGCCATTATCTCAATGGGGGCAATGAATTTCACCCTCTTTATAATCCAATCAGTAAACATTTTAGAGTGGGCTATTCCACCGGTAATAATAATATAGTCTATATCTCCCTCTAATACAGTAGATAGTTCACCAATACCTTTAGCTACCTGGTAAGCCATGGCCTCATATATAAGCTGGGCATACTCATCTCCCTTTGTAATTCTTTCTTCTATTTCCCTGGCATCTGCAGTATTAAGATATGCCTTTAGCCCTCCCTTCCCCCTTAACATTCGATGGACGGTCTTTTTATCATATTCCCCGGAAAAGCATAGGTCTATCAAACTTCTACAAGGGACTCTTCCTGCCCTTTCAGGGGAAAATGGTCCTTCATCATCGGATATGATATCAACGATTTTACCCTTCTTATGTACGGATAATGAAATTCCTCCCCCTAGGTGGGCAACGAGAATATTTAGGTCATTATATTTTTTATCATACTTTTTAGCCACCTTCATTGCCATTGCCCTGGTATTAAGGACATGGGAGGCACTGGTTCTTGTAATCTTTGGCATTCCTGAAATTCTTGCAATATCCTCTAATTCATCTACCATAACACTGTCGTAGATGTATGCATTCACTCCTGCCGTTTTAGCCATTTCATATGCTAGAACTGCCCCTAAATTTGATGCATGCTCAATTAAAGGATTTTCCCTCAATCTCTTTACCATAGCCTCATTAACTAAATATGCACCAGACTTACAGGGAGGTATCATTCCTCCCCTACCAGTGATTGCCGAAAAGTCTTTTACATAATAGCCTCTAACTGCCAAATGTTTTATAATGGTATCTTTTCTCATTTCATATTGGGATATGGTATCTGGATATTGATTAATAAGGTCACCAGGGTGATCAATAGTTTCCACCATTTCCTGGACTTCTTCATTATATACAGCTATTTTAGTGGATGTGGAACCGGGATTAATAACCAGTATTTTACTCAAAATATCACACCTTTCTAATTCTAATGATATAATTTAATTAAGGAAATTGTAATTATACAATTTCCTTAATATATTTTAATTCTTATACCAAATCCATACCTGCCTTTAAGGCTTTTTTATTAATGTCCACGAATTGGGGCTTTACATTTTCTTCAATAATCTTACCCCAATTAATGTCCTCTAAATTCATTAATTTTACAGTAGATCCTAAAAGGATAACATTCATCACCCTTTCATTACCCAGTTCTTTAGCCTTTTTACCTGCATCAACTACCATTGTATCAGCCTTATCCTTTAACTCATCAAGGATTTTTCCACTGTATTCCCCTTTTCCGGAAAGAAGGGATACAGGTTTTATTTGAAAATCATTAACTACAATTTTTCCACCTAACTTTAAATATTCTAGCCACCTAAGGGCTTCCATTTTTTCAAAGGATACTAATATATCAGCCCCTCCTATTTCAATAACAGGAGATTCTACCTTATCACCATATCGAACTTGAGATGAAACTGATCCACCCCTTTGGCTCATACCGTGAATTTCACTCATCTTTACATCATATCCTGCTTCCATTAAACCAGTAGTAAGAAGTTTGCTTGCTAATATTGTACCCTGTCCACCTACACCTACTAACAATATGCTTTTAGTCATCTTATTTTACCACCTTTCTTATTGCTCCTGTTGGGCAAACTTGATAACATACACTACATCCTACACATTGGTTGTAATCAATATAGGATTTATTTATATCGGTCTTAAATTCTATTGCAGGACAGCCAGTTTTTGTACATCTCTTACATCCAATACATACCTCTTGTTCTACCTCATATTTATCGGAAAATAAGCCTTCAAATTCTTCCCTGTCTTCTTGAGTAAATTTCTTTAAAGCACAGGGCCACCTTGTTATAATAACAGAAGGTTCATCTTCTATTGCCAGGGCCCAATTAAAGGCATTTCTCATAGCTTCCAAATCATTTGGATTAACAGATATAACATTATTAATGCCGCATGCCCTTACCATGGTTTCAATATCTAAGGATATTGTGGGATCCTTAGCAGCGGTATAACCGGTCCCTGGATTATCCTGGTGACCTGTCATGGCTGTAGCCCTATTATCTAAAACAACATTTATAGTATTTCCCTTATTAAATACTGTACTGAGGAGACCACTTATACCTGTATGGAAGAAGGTAGAATCTCCCTGTAATGCGATAACCCTTCGTTTATTGCCTTCTAACATATTGAAAACAGTTTGTGCCCCATGGGCAGCTGGGTATGAACTTCCCATATTAATGGTAAAGTCTATTCCATCATAGGGTTCAGCCATTCCTAGGGTATAGCAGCCAATATCTCCAACAACTACTGCATTTTTCTTTGCAATTATTTTTCTTAACTCATAGAAAAATCCTCTATGGGGACAACCGGCACACAAAGCTGGAGGTCTTGGTACTACCATGGATTTATCATAATCAAGGGATGGATTGGTAGTGCCTTCAATAGATTTTCTAATAACATCTGGAGTTAATTCTCCGTATGGTGGAAATGTGTCCACTCCATGACAGTCAAATCCTAAAATTTTTACCCTTTCTTCAATAATTGGATCATTTTCTTCTATGATATAAATTTTATCTACTTGGCTGGCAAATTCCTTAATTTTTTCATCTGGAAATGGATAGGTAAATCCTAACTTCAAATAGGAAGCCTTTTCCCCAAATACCTCTTTTGCATAATTAAAACACATTCCTGCTGTAATAACTCCAATTTTTTTATCATTCCACTCTATAAAATTAAGGGGAGTGTTATTAGAGTATTCTTTAAGCTTTTCTATTCTTTCCTCCACCTTTAACCTTAATAGTTTTGCAAAGGCAGGAACAGTAATATACTTTTGTTTGTTTTTCTTATATTCAACGATAGGAACCTCTTCCCTATCATAACAATCTACTATACTTTTTGAATGACAAACCCTGGTAGTTGTTCTGAGTAATACTGGAGTGTCATATTCTTCGCTTATTTCCAATGCCACTTTTATCATATCTTTGGATTCCTGGCTATTGGAAGGTTCTAACATGGGAACCTTTGCAAAGGGTGCATAATGTCTATTGTCTTGTTCATTTTGCGAAGAGTGTTGGCCAGGTTCGTCAGCTGTTACAATAACTAATCCTCCTGTCACACCGGTATAGGCAAAGGACATAAGTGGGTCACTGGCAACATTTAGACCTACATGTTTCATAGATGCCATTGCTCTAGCCCCTGCAATGGAAGCCCCTATTGTAGATTCTAAAGCTACCTTTTCATTTGCAGCCCATTCCGCTTTTACCTCCTTATACTGGGTAATACTTTCTAGGATTTCGGTACTAGGTGTACCAGGATATGCAGCTGCGAATTTAACTCCTGCTTCATAAGCACCTCTAGCAACAGCTTCATTTCCTGTTAGTAGTAGTTTTTTCATTAAAATTCCCCCTTTAATTATTTTTACTACATGCACTTGCAGAAATTGCTATGGATAAAAACTTTTCCTCGGAAGTGGAACCTCGGGAAGTCAGTACTATTGGAACTTTGGCACCAAGAATCATTCCAGCCATTTTTGCTCCCCCAGAATACATAAGGGTTTTCCCCAAAATATTGCCGGATGCTATATTTGGCACTAATACCAAATCAGTGCTTTCTGTAACTGGGCTTTCAAACCCCTTTATTTTAGCTGATTCCTTACTCATCATTAAATCATAGGATATAGGACCCTCAATTATACAATCCTTAATTTCTTTTCCCGCCATTAATTTAAGTTCCCCTGCATCTACTGTTTCCTGCATTTTAGGATTTATTGTTTCCACTGCACAAAGTACAGAAACCTTGGGTTCTTCATAACCCATAGAAATAAGAGCGTTTACAGAGTTTTGTATTATTTGCTTTTTTTCCTCTAGGCTGGGATTAATATTCATACCCCCATCTGTTACGAATAGCAATTTGTGATAGGAAGGAATTTCAAAAATTGCCATATGGGACATGATATTACCGGTTCTTAGACCTTTTTCCCTGTCAACCACTGCCTTTAATAAGTCCCCCGTTTGAATTTTCCCCTTCATAATAAAATCTGCCTTATTATTATGAACTAATTCCACTGCCATTTGTGCCGAAAGGATATCATCCTTTTCATCAACAATATGATACTCATCACTATTTTCCCCCAGGTCTAATAAGATATTGACAATCCTTTCCTTATCTCCTATTAAAAGTGGTTGGATTATTTCAGATCTTTTAGCCTTAATTACTGCTTCTAATGTGTGTTCATCTGCTGCAGAAACAACTGCTACCCTGCTTTTAATGGTATTACTTTTCATTTTGTCAATAAGGTGGTCAAAGCTCTTTATCTCCATAAAATTCCCCCTTTATGTTAATATCTTACTTATCTCATTATATAGTAAAACAAGAAAAATTCAAAACCAAATAATCAGCAAGAAAAAAGGAGAGGCCTTAAACCTCTCCCAATAAAAATATAATATTATTCGTCAAAAGCTTCTGATACAGACCACTCTTCCCAGACCTTACCCACTAGGTCTGGTCCTGGTTTTAGCGTTTTCTTGCCTGGTTTCCATCCGGCAGGTGTTACTTCCGTGCCACCAGATGCCCTTACTAACTGATAAGCCTTAACTTGCCTAATAGTTTCAGATACATTTCTTCCAACAGAAGGCGTAAGTACTTCAAAACCTTGAACAATACCATCTGGATCAATAATAAATCTACCCCTAGTCTCAGATCCACTGTCCTCATCATAAATTCCATACATCTTACCAATACTACCATCTTGGTCAGATAGCATTGGGAATGGAATATTCTTTCCTATCATTTTTGATAATTCATGCTCATTCCACATCTTGTGTACAAAAACTGAATCTGTACTAACTGAAAGTACCTGTACATCTAAATTCTCAAATTCTGAATTTTTTTCAGCAACTGCTGAAACTTCAGTAGCTCAGACGAAGGTAAAGTCTCCTGGGTAAAAGCATAGTACTACCCATTTGCCCTTAAACTCCTCTAAGCTTACATTTGCAAATTTTCCATCTACAAATGCCGGTGCTGTAAATAATGGTGCTGGTCTTCCAACCTTAATCATTCCCATTTTATCCTCCTTTTGGATTTCGTCCACATTTTTTTCTGCTGCAGCCTTTACAGGCTTGTTCACTGCCGGTCGCTGGCAACCAGGTTTGAATTCTTCCACTAAACCACCTCCACTAATTTTTATACTGCACAAAGTTAATGCAATACTTTATGGATATATACCCATAACTAAATAAAATAAACCCAATACTAATCGGTATTGGGTTTAAGGTTATATTTATTTTGATAAATACTCATCTATGGAATGGGCTGCTATTTTTCCTGCCCCCATTGCCAGAATAACTGTGGCAGCTCCTGTTACCGCATCTCCACCGGCATAAACACCTGGTATGCTTGTGGCGCCAGTCTTTTCATCTATAATAATTCCAATTCCTAATCCCCAGCTGACATTCACGAAGATAATATCTTTCTCTCCTTTTACGCATCCCTGCATGTACTCTCCGTATGTCATGGCGCGGGTGTCATTATCGATAGTCGTAGGGTAGCCAAGCTTTTCACTTAATACATCGGCGAGTGGGCGTTCTTCAAAATTGAATTGACTGAAACTATATCCGGATTCAGGATTTACCCGACCT
>CAYMVC010000081.1:0-6288 GCA_964393755.1 uncultured Eubacteriaceae bacterium
AGCATCGCCTTGCCAAGGCGAGGGTCGCGAGTTCGAATCTCGTCTTCCGCTCCAAGGCGCCATAGCCAAGTGGTAAGGCAGAGGTCTGCAAAACCTTTATTCCCCAGTTCAAATCTGGGTGGCGCCTCCATTTTTATGTAAATATTGGCCGGAGTGGCGGAATTGGCAGACGCACAGGACTTAAAATCCTGCGGTTTTAAGAAATCGTACCGGTTCGATTCCGGTCTCCGGCACCATTTGTAACTAGCAATGCTAGTTTTTTGTTTTATTCCATTAAAACTCCAACTTCTGGTGCCCTTTCAATTATAGCTCCCTTTACCCCATCATTTTCAATAATTTCACTTATGTCCTTGCCTAAAAACAAATTATCCAATAGGTCTCCATCTAATTCCTTTAAACTACTTATATCATATATAATTCTATCAATGGCAACATAGGAAGGCTGATTATTCTTACCATTAAATTTGGAAAGTTCTTTCTCATTAAATGGGTATATTTCAGATTGAGCAATTATAATAGCTTCATCAGTACTAGTGCTATGGGAACCTATGAAAAGAGTTATTATGAGAGCCAATAAAAAAAGTAGATAAGAAACTTTACGATACATTTTCTCCCCCTTTTAATCTTGTCTTTATTGTCTATAAAAAGCTTTAATAAAATCTTATCATACTTTTTGGTATTTTAATAACAAGTTTTTACTTTTAAAAGGATTAGCTGGGTAAATATAGAATTAAATACTGAGATAATGATTATGGAAAGAGGGTTAGTAGAATGGGAAAGTATATATTGTCTTTGGACCAGGGCACCACAAGTTCCAGGGCCATCTTATTTAATAAAAAGGGAGAGAGCATTGCAATTGGACAGAGGGAATTTAACCAAATATATCCACAGGCCGGATGGGTGGAGCATGACCCAATGGAAATATGGGGTAGTCAAATAGGTGTTATAAAGGAAGTAATGGAAAGGGCAGGGGTCCAAGCCAGTGAAATTGCAGCAATAGGTATTACTAATCAAAGGGAAACAACAATTATATGGGATAAGAATACAGGAAAACCAGTATATAATGCGATTGTATGGCAATGTAGAAGAACAGCTCAAATCTGTGAAGATTTAAAGAATAAGGGATGGGAAGAATATATACAAAATAATACAGGCTTAGTAATAGACGCATACTTTTCAGCCACAAAAATAAAATGGATTTTAGATAATGTAACGGGTGCCAGGGAAAGGGCGGAAAGAGGAGATTTATTATTTGGAACCATAGATAGTTGGTTAATATGGAAGCTAACAAGGGGAAAGGTCCATATAAGCGATTATTCTAATGCTTCCAGGACGATGTTATACAATATTAATGATTTAGAATGGGATCATAAGATTATAGATGCTTTGGAAATACCACCATCAATCTTGCCTAAGATTGTAGATTCAAGCGGTATATGTGCTTATACAGACCCAGAATTATTCGGGGGCATTAAAATACCAATTAGCGGGATAGCCGGTGATCAGCAGTCATCGCTTTTTGGTCAACTTTGCTTTCAACCGGGTACCGCAAAGAATACCTATGGGACAGGTTGTTTTTTGCTTATGAATATTGGGGAAAAACCATTAGCTTCAAAAAATGGACTTTTGACCACCATAGGATGGGGGATCAATGGTAAAGTATATTATGCCCTCGAAGGTAGTATTTTTGTTGCAGGGGCGGCACTTCAATGGTTGAGGGATGAAATAAAGATATTGGAAAGTGTTGAGGATAGCGAAGCAATGGCATTAAAGGTAAAGGATACTAATGGAGTATATCTTATTCCTGCTTTCGTAGGTTTAGGGGCCCCATATTGGGACATGTATGCTAGGGGGACTATTGTAGGAATAACAAGGGGGGTTAATAAAAATCATATAGTGAGGGCTGCATTAGAATCTATTGCCTATCAGACAAAGGATATATTAGAAGCCATGGAGCAGGATTCAGGTATTTTATTACAGGAATTAAGGGTAGATGGAGGGGCTGTAAATAATGATTTTCTAATGCAATTTCAATCAGATATATTAAATTCTAAAGTAATAAGACCTAAAATAACTGAAAGCACTGCATTGGGAGTGGCATATTTATCTGGATTAGCTGTGGGATTTTGGGAAAGTATAGAAGAAATACAAGATTTGAATCGTATAGATAGAATTTTTACTCCTGGATTGGAAGTTGAAATAGGAAATGCCTTATATAGGGGTTGGAAAAAAGCAGTTAAAAGAAGTCTAAATTGGGCTTAGTTTGGTTATTATTGGCTAGGGAGGAAGGACATGTATAAATATATAATAGGAATTATTTTAGCATACCTTGTAGGGAATTTTGCAACATCCTATTTAATAAGCAAAGGGTTGGGGAAAATAGATATTCGAAAGCACGGCAGTGGAAATGCTGGAGCTACAAATGTTTTAAGGGTACTAGGTTTAAAGGCAGCATTTTTCACATTTCTTGGGGATGCATTAAAAGGAATTATAGTAGTTTTACTTGCCAATAAGTTAGGGGGCCAGTTCTTATCAATGGCATGCGGATTGGCAGTGATAGTAGGTCATAACTTTCCCATATTACTTAAGTTTAAAGGGGGGAAGGGAATAGCCACATCCATGGGGGTGTTTTCCATAATAGATCCATTTGCTGCCTTAATTTCTATTGTCATAGGAATTATAATTATAATCAAAAGCAAATATGTTTCTCTCGGTTCTATTGTTGGCATGGCAATACTTCCCCTAACATTATTTTGCTTAAATAGACCTAGCATATATATCATTTTTGGGTTAATTGTGGGTTTGTTAGCTATTTTTCAACATAGGGCTAATATTCACCGATTGATTAAGGGAAATGAAAATAAAATAAATAGCTTGAAGAAAAAGTAGTCATCCAGGCAACTATATAATTATTTTTACAAGGTGGTAAATGATAAAAGGAAATGAAATTTTAATATTTGGGAATACTGTTATTTACAAGTAACAGTATTTTTTATTTAGTAGGAGAGTCCTACTAAATAAAAAATTATTGGTTGTAGGGAAATTCCTCCTGCAGATTTAAAGAAGGTGCTTTTTTAGGTTTACATAATGTCTAAGCTTATTAGGAATAGTTAGTAAAAGCTAGCAATATTACGAAACGCTTACTATTTAGAAGTAAAATAAGGGTTGCAACCTGGTCAGTAGTCTAGGTTGTCGGTTTTGATGTTTGTAAAACTTCATTGATTTTAATAGAATTAATAATTGTTAGCAAAAATCTATAGATATAGTTTTTATCAATACTGTTTTGCTTGGAAGAGGTGAATATAGTGGCAAAAATTGAAGTGAAGGGTTTAACCAAGATCTTTGGTAGGAACCCAGAAGAGGGAATAAAACTTTTGAATGAAGGTAAAAGCAAAGATGAAATATTAAAGGCAACAGGGATGACTGTGGGTGTTAATCAGGCATCTTTTGAAGTATATTCTGGAGAAACCTTTGTTATTATGGGTTTATCTGGTAGCGGAAAATCCACTCTTGTAAGGTTAATCAACCGTCTAATTGAACCAAGTTCAGGTAGTGTTTTAATAGATGGTGAAGATTTAGCTAAAATGGATAAGGAAAAGTTAATAGAGACTAGAAGGAAGAAATTAAGTATGGTATTTCAGAATTTTGGACTTTTCCCCCATAGGACAATTTTAGAAAATACAGGTTATGGATTAGAAGTCCAAGGTATAAGTAAAGATGAAATACGAGAAAAATCAATAAAGTCTTTAGAAAGTGTTGGTTTAAAGGGATATGAGGATCAATATCCAAGACAATTATCTGGGGGAATGCAACAGAGGGTGGGTCTTGCCAGGGCTTTAGCAAATGACCCAGATGTTCTATTGATGGATGAGGCTTTTTCAGCATTAGACCCATTGATACGTAAGGAAATGCAGGATGAATTACTAGAATTACAAAATTCTATGCAAAAAACAATTCTTTTTATAACCCATGATTTGGATGAGGCATTAAAGATTGGGGATAGAATTGCATTGATGAAGGATGGGGTCATTGTACAAATAGGAACTTCAGAGGAAATAATGACCAATCCTACAGATGAATATGTTAGAAAGTTTGTAGAAGATGTGGATAGGTCAAAGGTCTTTTCTGCCCAACATATTATGTTACAACCAGAAACAATAGACATAGAGAAGCATGGACCACGGGGGGCTTTACGTAGAATGAAAAAGGCTGGTATCTCCAGTGTATATGTGACTAATAAAAATAGGGAGCTAGAAGGGATTGTAATGGCAGAGGATGCATCAAATGCCGTTAAAAATGGAATAAAGGATATACACCAGGTATTAAAGACAGATGTTCCTGTGGTACCACCTGATTTTCCATTGAGTGATCTTTTTGAAATAATCCACAATACTCCTATACCTGTTGCAGTCGTTGAAAATAAGATATTGAAGGGAATTATAATTCGTGGGGCTGTAATAGCTGCACTTGCAGGAAATGAGGTGAACCATAATGATGATACCACAAATACCCCTAGCTGATTGGGGAGATTCTATAGTAGCTTGGTTGAGAATTAATGCCCAATGGTTTTTTAATCCAATTAAGAAGTTTTTAGATTTAATAGTCAGCGGCCTTTCTAGTGCCTTAATAGCTATACACCCTTTAATTATTATAGTTCTAGTTGTAGCAATAACTATTTTTATTTCTAAAAAGATTTGGGGATTACCCTCTTTTGTGTTAATAGGGTTATTATTGATACAAAACTTAGGATATTGGAAAGGTACAATGCTCACCCTTTCCTTGATTACTACAGCAAGTTTAATAGCCATAGTTATTGGGGTACCTTTAGGCATTTGGATGTCTAGAAGTAAATCCGTTCAAGATATTATTACACCAATATTAGATTTTATGCAAACCATGCCTGCCTTTGTATATCTAATACCAGCCGTATCATTCTTTGGTATAGGGATGGTGCCAGGAATTATTGCCTCGGTGATATTTGCAATGCCACCTGTTGTAAGATTGACAAATCTGGGTATTCGCCAAGTACCTACAGAACTAATTGAAGCGGCAGATGCTTTTGGATCAACATCAAAACAAAAATTAATTAAAGTTCAATTACCTATGGCAAGAAGCACTATAATGGCGGGAGTGAACCAAACAATTATGTTAGCATTATCTATGGTTGTAATTGCCTCCATGATAGGTGCAGAAGGATTAGGAGTAGAAGTATTTAGGGCAGTGACGAGAAATGAAGCTGGTCAGGGCTTTGCTTCCGGTTTATCGATAGTTATATTAGCAATAATACTAGACAGGATCACCCAAGCATTAAACAAAATAAAAGAAATTTAAAATAGGAGGTTTTTATGTTAGAAAATAAGAAGTGGAATAAAATAATTATAGTAGCTATCATTGGAATTTTGTTTATATCTATAACAGCTTGTTCTAATGATACAGGACAAGGCGGTGGGGGAAGTTCATCCCTAGGAAAAAAATTAAATTATACAATTACTGGAATTGATGCAGGTGCTGGGGTAACCCAGGCTGCTGAACAGGCAGTAAAGGATTATAATTTAGATTATAAAGTTCAGACTAGTTCAGGTGCAGCTATGACCCAGGCCCTAGATGATGCAATTAGAAACAAAGACCCTATTATTGTTACCGGTTGGTCACCCCATTGGAAGTTTGATAAGTATGATTTAAAATACCTAGATGATCCAAAGGGGTCCTTTGGACAAGCTGAGAATATCCACACCATTACCAGATTAGACTTAGATAAAGATATGGCAGATGCCAATAAAATTTTAGATAGATTTTACTGGACTGTAGATGATATGGAATTTGTTATGTCTAAAGTTAACCAAGGAGCAGATGTGGAAGAAGTAGCCAGACAATGGATAGATGATAATAAAGATAAGGTGGGAAAATGGACTGAGGGAACAAATAAGTCAAATGGTCAAGCCATTACCCTTGCTTATGTTGCTTGGGATACTGAAATAGCATCCACTAATGTAATAGGATTGGTTTTGAAGGATATGGGTTACAAGGTTACCTTAACCCAGGTAGAAGCCGGCCCCATGTGGGCGGCAGTTGCATCAGGTGATGCAGATGCAATAGTTGCTGCTTGGCTACCAGGTACCCATGAAAAGTATATGAGTGATTATAAGAATGAAGTTGTTGATTTAGGTCCAAATCTAGAAGGGGCTAAAATAGGCTTAGTAGTTCCAACTTATATGGATATAGATTCCATTGAAGATTTAGCAAAATAATTTTAAAGAAAGCAGACTTTAAAAGATCTGCTTTTTTTGC
>CAYMVC010000082.1:0-2482 GCA_964393755.1 uncultured Eubacteriaceae bacterium
ACCATCTATAATTTGCTTTTTAAAGTAATTATAGATTTGTATATAATAGGCTTCGGTATCATTATAGTCTATAATAACTTGTTCCAAAAATATCACCAACTGTCCTTATCACCTTATTTGATTCTGTATATTTTCAAGTGGTCATCACCTATATTATAACATAAATAAGAACTTTATGGAAGGATGGATAATATGAATTCTAACTTGAAAAAGATAACCTATACATCTCTTTTAATTGCCATAGTCTTTATTGCTACTGTAGTTATTGCAATACCCTCTCCCCTGGGTGGTTATGTGAACTTAGGCGATGCTGCCATCTATATCTCAGCCTACTTTTTAGGACCGGTATTTGGATTCTTAGCAGGAGGACTTGGTTCTATGTTGGGAGATGCCTACCTTAGTTTTATACCCTATATGATACCTACCCTTATTATTAAGGGTACCATGGGGGCAGTAGCTGCCTATATGTTTAAGCGGGAAAGATTTGTTTTGGGAATGGTTGCTGGAATGGCAATAATGGTTTTCGGTTATTACGGATTTGAAATATTCCTATACAATAGCCTTATATCCCCCCTATCTGGAATCCTATATAACTCCATGCAGGGTGTAATTGGGGCTATTGGTGGCTATATTGCCATTAAGGTGTTTAAGAAGAGTGGGGTTAAGTCGAGCCTGACTATTGGATAGTTTGATTTTTCAGTAAAAGGTGGCTAGGTAAAACTACCTAACCACCCCTTTTTTTCATATCCTAAGCACATATTTATGCTAGTATGGAAATTTGTTATTTGAGTTGCCTTTTGCAATGCTATCCGTAAATAAATCTTAGTTGCCCTTCCTTTCCCAATCGTTCTTTGGCGATATCCGCTATTTGTGGATTCACTTCAAAGCCAATATATTGCCTATTTAATTTTGTAGCAGCAATACAAGTAGTTCCTGACCCTGCGAAGGGATCTAACACTATTTGATATTCCTTTGTTACTAATTCAATCAACAATTCTATTAGCCTTAATGGTTTTTGTGCAGAGTGTTGTCCATAATCATATTTATCTGTTTCTACCTTTATGATATTTGAATATGTCTGTAATGTATTGTTTAATATATTATAATTTGTAATAGCCTCTGTATTCCAGGCTCCAACTCCATGTTCTAGCACATTATCAGCAATAGTACCACCAGTTTTATAAGGTTTTTGAAACCATAAAATAGGTTCAAAAAGTGGTCGAAGGTTAGCTACCCTCCAGCCTCTCCAAACATCACTATTTGATTTATCATTTCTTCTTGCATATATATTTGATAACCTTTGGGCACGATGTGGTGCATTACTTTTTTGCCAAGATATCATATCTTTAAAAGTAAAACCTGCATCTTCGAGTGCTACAATACACCTATGGGCATATCTTCTTCCCGCAAAAATAAAACAGCTTCCCCCAGGTTTTAAGACCCTTAGCCAGTCACCTGCCCATACTGAGCACCATTCCTGATATTCCATGGGAATCCTTTTATCGGCCTCGCTCCATCCATTTAACGGTTTCCCCCTACGCCTAAATACACTTCCTGCTTTTACCTGAGCCTTTGAAGCACCCCCCAAGGCTGAATTTGTATTATTATGTAAAACATCCCACTCATCATATCCAATTCCATAAGGAATATCAGAGATAATTGCATGTACATAGTCTTTTTCTACTTTTTTAATTAGTTGGATAGAATCACCGACTGATATATTATTTAGCATTAATAGTCCTCCTTACAAAACTGTCAATTTGTGTTATTCTTTCGTTTATTTTTCTTGACTTAATTAACTCCATTATTGCCTTTTCTTTTGAATAATTTTTAATAACCTTAATTTCATCCTGCAAATACTTTTTCTCAACTAATGCCCTTCTTTTTATTATCACCTTCTGGTTTGACAGTAAAATATTAAATTTGTTAATATTGCAATCCATAACATCCATAAAGTAATCGTTAAACCTGGGAATGAAACATTTTTTTCTGTCTATCATTAATACTTCCTTTGAATAAGTATGACTAAAATTCCATATCAAGGATAGATCCAATTCCTCATTTTCTTTTATATTATTTTTTATTAAATAGGCAATATACCCATATCTTCATCCCTGAAAATTAAAACATGATCCCCTAGGCCCTTTAATTTGTCTATCTCCCTTTCATTTGAATCTATAAAAGCTAATACATCATCTAATCTTCCAACTTTATCAAAGTTTTCAACATGCCTAATTATTTTGATTTTATCAGGGCTGGATGTAAATATCCGTATATCTCCAAGGTTAAAGCCACCTTCTAAATATTCCTTAGAGTTTATTAAAGATTGCCTAAACCTATCCAAGGTATCCCGTTCATCAAATATATAAAAAAATACATATTTCCCTAATTCAAAAATATGCTTAAAGTTTTCTATATTAATGCCTGTAATCAATACTATATCATTTTCTATTAGCAAATCTTCTCGGACAACTCCGTCTAT
>CAYMVC010000082.1:2492-6250 GCA_964393755.1 uncultured Eubacteriaceae bacterium
TTCAAATACAATCTTGTCCTATTGTAGATAGAATTGACAAGGGATATGGTTCTATATAGTTGATCCTTTGTCTTATAGCCTGATATTTCTGCTATAATAGGTCCACTGCCTTTGTTAAAAATTGCCTCCTTTTTTAGAAAGTTTTCCCCTATGTTTTGTTCTAATTTGTCCCAAATAAAACTGATAATTTCCTCATTAATATCAATATTTTCTATTTGTGCCCTTACATATATTTTATCTTTGACAATCTCCAAATAGGTGAAATACTCTGCTTTTTCCTCATATTGGAACCCCAGTTTATTCCAAGAAAAACCTTTAGATCCAATGTAACCCTTTGGGAATCTTTCCTTTAGTTGTCTATAAAAGTCTTTCCAATTATTATCATCCCATTTATTTAAATCCTCCAGCTTACTAAAACTCCATTTTCTTTCTAGACCTTTTTTATAGCTTTTATAATCCACATCCAACACCCCCTCCTTCTGTGATTATAATATACACCAGGATATGGGACATTAACGGCACATGACAATATTATAAATGTCTTACTTAGATTACACATAGGCAACCCCTACAACCCTGTGGAACGACGGGGGGCGTCGTTCCCTACTACCTCCGATGCAGTGTCATCCCGAGACCCACTCCATAGCATACCTACGAGGGATCTTAAAACCCAAGATGCTTCGTAAGTATGCTTTAGGGTCAGCCTCAGCATGACAACCCAGAAGATAAGATTTTTCAGTGGCTCTTGGTGCGTCGTTCCCTACATATCCCTTATGGGTAATACCCTAGGTTTTTTACTTCACCGCTTCTCCTAAGACTTTTCCAATACTATCATAGATTACTAAATTGGCCCGACTATCATAGGGAGTCTTAGATTTGTTAATTAGGACCAGCTTATTCCCCTGATAGTAATCTATTAGACCTGCTGCTGGATATACTGCTAGGGAGGTTCCCCCTATTATTAACACATCTGCCAATGAAATATACCTAATAGCCTCTTTAACCACATCCATATCCAAACCTTCTTCGTATAGGACCACATCTGGTCTTACTATTCCTCCGCATTTTTCACATTTAGGAACTATGGAACCTTCCATTACATAGTCTAAATCATATCTCTCCCCACATTCCATACAATAATTCCTATGTACTGAACCATGAAGTTCTAAAACCTCCTTATTTCCAGCTTTTTGGTGGAGTCCATCTATGTTTTGGGTAACTATTGCTTTTAGTTTCCCCTCCTTCTCCAGCTTTGCCAAGGCTAAATGGGCTGAATTTGGCTGGGCTTCCTTGAAAATCATATCTTTCTTATAAAATTTATAAAACTCCTCTGGATGGTTTTTAAAAAATGTATAGCCTAACATTTCTTCCGGCGACCTTCCATATTTACTTTTTGTTTTATATATTCCCTTTGGGCTTCTAAAATCTGGTATGTTGCTTTCGGTGGAAACTCCTGCTCCGCCGAAAAATACAATATTATTACTTTCGGATAATAACTTTTTCAAATTCTCTTCTTCCAATTTTAAACCTCCTCTTTGATAATCTCCTTTCCCTTAGTCTATCATAAATAAACAACTATAGATGAATCCACCTACAGCTGGGATATACATTAATTATTTTGTATAACTTATCTTAAAAAACTATGGCCTCTTTGTTAGTTCTTATATTGACTATTTATGTAATTTTTGCTAATATTTAATAGGTATAAAAAGTTTGTCGAAAATTGTAAAGGGGGTTATTGTATGAAGTCAACAGGCATAGTACGTAAAGTGGATGAATTGGGCAGGATTGTTATCCCCATTGAATTAAGGCGTACCTTAAACATAGAAATTAAAGATGCCTTGGAAATTTTCGTTGATGGCGATTATATTATGTTAAAAAAATATGAACCAGCCTGTGTTTTTTGTGGCCAAGCAAAGGAAACAACTAGCTTCAAGGGTAAAAATGTTTGTTCTGAATGTATTAAAGAATTAAAATAAACCTTAATTAATCTCCTATCTTAATATAATAAAAATAGGGGATTTTTTTATTCCCTATGGAAACTAAATTGTCTTATAAATATTACCCTTTTTCTATTATTTGGAAACAATTTAGTTATATCTTTTATTTAGACTTAAAGATAGGAAATTACATAGGGGGAAAATAAATGTTATATGAGTTTTTATGCTTTGTAAACCAATATAAACTAACATTTCTCAAGGTCTTTTCTGTAGTTAGTTTTGCCCTAATCTTTATAAAGCCCATGGTAGGTTTTAGTGTTTTTTTTATTAGCATTATTGCCTTAGCCTACTTAGATAAGTTTGTAGAATTATTTAATAAGAAATAACAGCTCTAATCTAATCCCTGGTAATTGTATGTTTATAGACCTCTCTTTTAGCTAGGTTCCTATCCCTTGCCACCTTTTTTATTGCCTCCTTTTTAATATCCCCTTGCTCTATATAGTAATCAAGGTGTTCTAGGATTGTAAGCTCTTCCCACATTTTCTTTTTTTCTTTTATTATTTCCTCTGGGGACAAACCCTCTATAATTAAAACAAATTCGCCCTTTGGTAGGCGATTTTGAAATTCATTTATGCCATCCCCTATTGATCCCCTCCACACTTCCTCATAGTGTTTTGTTAACTCCCTGGCAAGAGCCACCTGCCTATCCCCTAAGTACTTTTCTAATTCCTTTAATGTTCCCACCACCCTCTTGGGACTTTCATAGAGTATTATCGACCTGGTCTCTTTTTTTATCCTTTCAATTTGTCCTTTCCTTCTAGCCTTGTCTCTGGATAAGAATCCCTCAAATGCAAAAGATTCTGTAGATAAGCCCGATAATACCAATCCGGTTAATCCAGCATTTGCTCCCGGTAGTAGGGTAAAGGGGACTTTTTCTTCTATGCACTTTTTTACTAACTTCTCCCCTGGATCAGATATGCCAGGCATCCCCGCATCAGATATGAGGGCTATGGATTTACCCTGTTTTACTAATTCAACCAGGTAATCCCCCTTGGAGATTTCATTGTGTTGGTGATAGGAGGTAAGGGGGGTTTTTATATTGAAATGATTCAAGAGTTTTACACTATGGCGGGTATCCTCTGCAGCAATAAGATCCACTTCCTTAAGTATCCTGAGTACCCTTAAGGTAATATCCTCCAGGTTGCCTATTGGGGTGGCACAGAAATATATCTTTGGTATTATTTCCTTATTATTCATTATTTATCATCCTTATTCCATTGGTAAATATCATAAATCTCCTGGCTATAATCCCCATCTTCTCCATATACGTATAGGGGCTTTTCTATCCTTAAATGGGGGTTTCCCCCCTTTATAGCCTGAATTAAAATTAGGTTAGGTGGTCTATCCTGGCTTGGATGGATAAACCTTATTTTTTTAGGCTCAATATTATAGTCTCTCATTAGGGATAATATATCTACTAGTCGGTGGCTCCGATGAATCATATAAAACTTCCCCCTAGATCTTAGATACTTCCTAGCAGTCTTTATTATATCTTCAAGATTGCATAATATTTCATGGCGGGAAATCGCCTTTGCCTCAGTAGGATTTATAAGTCCCCCTTTATTCTCCATATAGGGAGGATTAGTAATAATAACATCATAATAATTTGGTAGAATCCCACTGGGGGGATTTTTAATATCCCCTCCTACTATTTCTATAATATCATGAAGTTGATTAAGAACCATACTCCGCCTGGCCATTGTCACCATATCCTCCTGTATCTCCAGACCTACAATGCTTTTAGCCATGGTTTTTCCA
>CAYMVC010000083.1:0-6246 GCA_964393755.1 uncultured Eubacteriaceae bacterium
AACAAAAGAAATCTTTAATGCCATAATTAGCGAAGTTGAAATATCAGATAATGCTAGCCCAAAATTGAATAAAATAAGAAAACAAATTCTACGAAAAAATGGTGCTATTCGCGATAAATTGAACAAAATGGTTAATTCAACTTATTATCAAAAATATTTACAGGAACCTATCGTAACTATTAGAGAAGGACGTTTTGTTATACCCGTTAAACAAGAGTATAGAAATAATATACCCGGCTTGGTACATGATCAATCAACAAGTAAGGCAACCCTTTTTATTGAACCTATGACAATAGTTGATATGAATAATGATTTAAAGACCCTTAAAAATGATGAAAGGATAGAAATTGAAAGAATACTTGGAGAATTTACAAATATCATAGGAAACAATTATAACAATATAAATAACAACTTAGATATTTTGACCTATTTAGATATTGTTTTTGCTAGGGGGTATTACAGTTTAGATATAAACGGAAGAAAACCCTCTTTAAATAAAAAAGGAATAGTAATATTAAAAAAAGCAAGACATCCGTTAATTCCCAAAGATGTAGTAGTTCCATCTGATATATACTTGGGTAAAGACTTTAATTCACTATTAATCACCGGTCCAAATACTGGAGGAAAGACCATAACATTAAAGACTATCGGACTACTTTGTTTAATGGCACAATCTGGTTTTCATATCCCTGCAGGGGATGGAAGTGAAATAGGAATCTTTAATAAAGTCTTTGCTGATATTGGTGATGAACAAAGTATAGAACAAAGTTTAAGTACATTTTCATCCCATATGATTAATATAGTGGATATTCTAAAGGAAGTTGACGAAAATTCTTTAGTACTATTTGATGAATTAGGGGCAGGTACTGATCCAACGGAGGGAGTAGCACTAGCAATAGCTATACTTGATTACTTGCATAAAAGAAAAATTAGAACTGTTGCCACTACCCACTATAGGGAACTTAAGGAATACGCCCTATCAACTGATGGAATTGAAAATGCATCAGTTGAATTTGATGTTGAGACACTTAGACCAACCTATGTTTTACTTATAGGTATACCTGGAAAATCAAATGCTTTCGAGATTTCTAAAAGGTTGGGACTAGGGAAGGATATAATCAATTCTGCAAAAAACTATATTTCCCATGAAAGTATTCAATTTGAGGATGTACTTCTAGACATAGAAAATAAAAGAAAAATAATTGAAAAAGATGAAATTGAAGCAAGAAATAATAAAATAGAAGTGGAAAAATTGAAAAGAGAACTGGAAAAGGAAAAAAATGAACTAGAAAAAAGAAAGGATCATATAATACTTAAATCACAGGAAGAAGCATTACAAATTATAAAAGATGCAAAATACCAATCAGATATAATAATAAAAGAATTAAAAGACCTGAAATGTAATACTGAATTAAAGCAAAATAAAGATATAGGGGAAAAAAGAATACTATTGAAGGAATATGAAGAAGCCTTGGAAGAAAAACTAAATAAACCCCTTACTCCAAATAATTCTCATATCACACCTAAGATATTGAAACCCGGAGATAAGGTATATATTACAAGTCTTAATCAAAAAGGTTATGTATTATCATTGGCAAATGATAAAAATGAGGTAGAGATACAAGCAGGTATTATGAAAGTTTCTGTTCATATTAATAATATAAAAGAAATACAGGATAACGATATATATAAAAACGAATCAAAAAAATATATCCGGGGGGTTGAAAATAAATCTCTCAATATCTCCCCAGAATTAGATTTAAGAGGTCTAATGGTAGAGGATGCTATTTTAAGCCTTGATAAATATCTAGATGATGCCTATATAGCAAACTTAAGAACCCTAACTATTATACATGGAAAGGGAGCTGGGATTTTAAGAAGCAATATCCATAAATTTCTAAAGGGTCATAGCCATGTTAATGAATATAGAATAGGTAAGTTTAATGAAGGTGGAGATGGTGTTACTATTGTTACCATCACATAATCCATTCTTTTACCTTGTTGATTGATTCTATAATAAAAAAATGTTAGTATAGCCATAATAGCTTTTGCTTGTTTATTAAAACAAGATTATAAACTAAATAGATTAGGTCTTCTTAAAAGGAGGATTTACTATGATAAAATTATTGGAACCCATGAATATAAAGGGATTAATAATTAAAAATAGAATCATATTTCCGTCAATGGCAATGGAAATGGCAGATGAGGAAGGCTTAGTAACTGAAAAGGTCAAGGCCCATTATTCAAATCTGGCAAAGTTACAACTTGGGGCTATTATAATGGAACATCATTATATTAGTATTTCCGGAAAAAATGATATTGGACAATTGGCCATTGATAAAGATGATTGTGTAGAAGGTTTAGGCGAAATATCTAAAATTATTCATGAAAATGGAACAGCCTGCGGAATTCAAATTAATCATTCTGGCAGCTTAACAAATTCTTCCATAACTGGAGAAAAGGTTATTGGTCCTTCACCCATATTACACCCCAGAGGTACTGAAATACCAAGGGAAATGACCACTGTAGAAATTAATAATATTAAAAAGTTCTTTAGGAAGGCTGCAATGCGGGTTAAAAGGGCAGGTTTTGACTTTGTTGAAATTAACGGTTGTCATGGACATCTTTTAAATCAATTTATATCACCCTTAACTAATGCAAGGTTAGATGAATATGGAGGGATAAGGTCCAATAGGATAAAACTACCTATTGAAATAATAAAGGGAGTAAGAGAAGAAGTAGGGGATGATTTTTTAATTTTCTATCGTATAGCTGCTGATGATAATATGGAAAATGGAATTACTATAGATGATGCTAAATACCTTGCTGTTAAGTTAGCAGATGCAGGTGTTGATGTTTTAAACGTTTCCCAAGGCCTTGCAGGGGCAAAGCCTACAATAAGCCAACAAGGATATTTCGTCCATTTGGCTGAAGGCATTAAATCGGTAGTTGGCATACCCATTATAACAGTTGGTGGAATAACAGAAGCCTTATTTGCCTATCAGGTTATTAAAGATGGCAAGGCTGATATAGTTGGTATTGGTAGGGCAATATTAGAGGATCCAAAATGGCTTACAAATGCAATTCAAGAAATTAATAATTTAAGTGAATAAAGAGTGGAAAGCCACTCTTTTTAATTTTTTAGGAGGAAATAATTGATTAATATAGAATAAGTATATATTCGAGGAAATAAGATAATTAATTTCCAAACTTACATAAAATATAAAAGGGGGATTATCAATGACAGTTAACGAATTAACGGCTTCAAAAAAGGAACTAGGTAAACTGCAAAAACAATTAGGATCTGAAATGGCTAGGGGTAAATATAAGGATATAAATAAAATAAATACACTAAAAAAAGAAATAAAACAAAAGAAATTAGAAATCGGGAACATAACTAGGAATATGATATCTAATTAGTTAAAAATTAGGGAATATATTTATTCTAAAGCCTTGGGTCATATAAAATACTTAAGGCTTATTATAAATTAAATTAAATTATTTAAAATTATGTCTTAATAAATTGGAGTTTATAATGAAATACTTTTTTGGAATAATCATATTTTTGTTTATAAGCCTATTCATCTTATATATATATAAAAGATTTAAAAAGGAAGCTAATAGAGAAATTTTAAGGAAAGTAAAAAAAGAGGGTTTTGATAATTATAAACAATACGCCAAAATAGAACAAAAAAAGGAATATAAGAAAATAAAAAAAGCAAGAATGAGAAAAAAATTAGAAAGGTATCAAAAAAAGTATGTTAAATAATTGATAGACAAATGATATTTAAATTTAGGAGGTTCTTATGAAATATATCTTCATTGTTATTTTTGTTTCTATTGGTATAGGAATTCCCATTATCTATACAATAAATACATCAAGCCCGAAAAATCTTTTAAATAAAATCATTAAGGAATTAAAGTTAAACCCCAAGGAACTATGGTACCTATATTTTACTAAAAAGGGTCTGGAAAAGTGGTTTGAAAGTGGATTTAAAACAGATGAATTAGAAAACCTACAAATTTTAGAATATAAATACAATAATTTTACTTGGAATTATAAAATTAAAACTTGTTTTTCTAATGAGGAGAAATATTATACCATTAAATTAGTAAAGTTTCCTGACATTCGAGTAAAAAGTAGATGGATTATAAATAATATAAGTAGGCTTTAAGGAGGGATAATAATGAAAACGATAATTAAAAATATATCTATTCTTAGTCAAAATGATAACAAAAATTTTATTGAAAGAGGCTTTATAGTAATAGAAAATCAAAATATTATCCAGATAGCTAGCATGGAAGATTATATAGAAGAAACTCACATTGAGGAAACTTCAGAAGTAATTGATGGAAAAGGCAAATACCTAGTTGTTCCTGGATTTATAAACGCTCACACACATATAGCTATGACCTTATTTAGGGGCTATGCCGATGATCTACCATTCTGGACATGGCTTACAAAGAGAATATGGCCCCAAGAGAATAAATTAAATGGTGAAGATGCATACTGGGGAACACTTTTAGGGATAATTGAAATGATTAAAACTGGGACTACAACTTTTAATGATATGTATATGTTTATGGACCATACTGCAAGGGCAGTTGATGAAAGTGGTATTCGTGCATATTTATCAAGGGGACTCCAGGGAACAAATGATAATTCCATAATAGGATTAAAAGAAAACAGAGAATTATTTGTAAACTGGCACAATAAAGCAGAAGGTAGAATTAAAGTCATGGTTGGTCCCCATGCAATATATACCTGTGATCCAACCTTTTGGCAAGAAGTAAAAGAATTGGTGGAGGAAACAGGAATGATGATTCATACCCATTTATCTGAAAGTAGGGAAGAAGTAAAAAACAGCCTGGCCCAATATGGAAAAACACCAGTTAAGCACTTAGAGGACCTTGGGGTACTAAATTATCCTACAGTGGCAGCCCATGGTGTATATTTAACCGATGAAGATATGGATATACTTAGGAGATACGAGGTCAGCATAGTACACAATCCAATAAGTAATTTAAAATTAGGAAATGGCTTTGCACCAATATCTGATTTGCTAAATAAGGGAATAAATGTGGCACTAGGAACTGACGGAGCATCAAGCAATAATAACTTGGATTTATTAGAAGAAATGGGTTATGCTGCTTTGATACATAAAGGATTTTTAGAAGATAGTACAGCTATTTCAGCAGTAGAAACTTTTGACATGGCTACTATAAAAGGGGCAAAAGCTTTGAAATGGGACGGTATAGGTAGACTAGAAAAAGGAATGAAAGCAGACTTATTAATGATAAACACTAATGATGCCTCTTTTTATCCCAGGTATAATTTTTTATCCAATCTTATTTATTCTAGTAATTCTTCCCATATTGAAAACGTTATGGTAAATGGACGCTGGCTAATGAAAAACAAGGAATTACTGACTATTGACGAAGAAAAAGTTTTTTACCAAGTGGAAAGAATAAAAAAGAAATTTAATTAAACATTAACCCAGACCCAAAGATAAATAAAGTTATCTTTGGGTCTGGCGATATTGACTAATAGTTATAGTTTAAAATACTTTTCTAAATATTTTAAAGCATCCTTCTCTAATATTCTTTTACCATGTTCATCTATATATGCTATAGAATAATATTCTTGTTGACCATATTCAGAAAGTATAGCTATAATATTTGAAAAAATCTCCAGATCATATTCTGGTAATAGTAATGTAAGTATATAATCATTATTTAGTATATACACACAAGTTTCCTCAAAAATGAATTGTTCTAGTAACTTTATACATGGATTGATAATTTCTAAAGAATCAAACCTAAATAGTAATTCATTACTAGGTTTTATTTCATAATCAGCCTTTTCAAAGAGTTCATTTATTTCACTTATTATATAGCCTAAAGAACTATCATGTTCGAATTCCTCATTATCCTCAAATTTTGTAATACATATTTTAAAACCATCATTTAATAAAGGGGTTGATTCCACATACAATTGGTAACCCTCAGTATCAAATCCCTCTTGGGTATAAGCCTCTTCTAGAATGTCTAAAAATAAGGATTGAATCTTTGAATTTTGCGGATGAAATTCAGTCCTATCTATATTTCTTTCCTTTAGATCTGTAAAACTTATATAAACATTGATTTTTCTATCATGAATTTTTTCCACCTTCATATACATACCCCTTAATTTATATTAATATTTGAATTTTACTTGAATATTTAATATACTCATTGTAACACATT
>CAYMVC010000084.1:0-6129 GCA_964393755.1 uncultured Eubacteriaceae bacterium
ATGGGAAGAAGATGAATATTACATGTAAGAAACATTTATATGCCCTATCCCAGACCCCAGGGAATACCCATAAGATTAACCCATATCCCTAATGTACCTTCTTTATCAAATATGTATTAGTAGCATCATGTGAAAATGGATATTTTATGATAAAAGTACCAGAAAATTATGAAGGTGGTGCTAGACGAACTTAACACTACCTAGCACAATCATCTATCTTGCATATATTTTATAATATTTTATGGGGGTATATGTAATGAAAAAGACTAAACTATTATATGTTGTCATCGCAATTCTTATGGTATTTCAAATTTACTCGCTATTTAAGATTAAAGGTCTAAATACAAGTCTACAACAAACAGATAGCAGAATAGCTTCTGTTGAAGATCGCCTAGAGGGAAATATTAATGTAATTTATTCAAATGTTGATAGAAAACTGGAGGAATATACAAGTCTTGTTATTAGCAGTGGGTGTGAAATCGGCAAGTTCAACCCACAAACATTAAAGGTCCCTATAACATTTAAATTACAGCCAAAAGTACTTACTGAAACAACCGGGGTATTCCTGAAGTTTAATGAAGAAAAGGTTCCAATGGAAAAGCAGGGTACAGGGTTTGTATTGACAAAGGATTTTGGGGTCCAGGACGAAATTTTACCTACAATTATAATTGAAGATAAGGGTACCTTACAGTTTGGAGAGTCCGATTACCTAAAAGTATATAACATCAAAGATGAAATCTTCCCCTCCCTTTCACCACGTTTTGAGGGGGAAAGTAGCTACAGTCCACAAGGGCCCTATGAATACCGTATGAGGGGCAATATTGTAGTGTCTTCTAATGAAATCAATGACAACAGCAGATTTAAAGATATAAGGTATATAGTCACATTAGATGATGAGGTCATTAAAACCTACCAGGCTGATTTTATAGGTGTCGGAGATATCGAAATAAATGACAATTTTAAAATGAAGAGGGGACAGAAGATAACAGGAAAAGTGGTAGCAAGGGATGAATTTAATTTAACCCACGAATATTTGATTATGACCTATATTGGAGGGGAATGGGAAGAGAATTTCTACCATTATGAAAACGAAAAAATCATTTCACCTAGGGGCACAGTAATTTATGAATATAATGAAAATGACCTATATTAGTGGAGGGCTCCCCCCCCGAGGCCACTGAAAATGTCTATCCTGAGAGCCACAGTATGAGCATACCCCCGAAGGATCTTAACCCTAGATGCTTCGCAGGTATGCTTTAGGGTAGGACTCAGGATGACAATACTAGAAGATAAGGTTTTTCAGAGGTTACCTCCCCCCTTTGCCCTTCCCCTGTAGATAATTCATTTTCATAATTGCCATTGGCCCTTACATACCCCTACTTAGGATATATTTGCATTTATACTTAGTTTTTCCTTATATCCAATGGGTCTACTATTCTAAATTTAACTTTTTATTTAGTACATAATTAGCCACTATAAAGTTTGCTATTCCTAGAAGTGCATAAATAGATGCCACAGATATTAAAAGAGTTGTTATTTGAGATGGGGTGATCATTGATGGTTCACTAAGCACAGCGAACCTCCTAAAAAACAACAGGGCTAGGATGGAAGATACTATCTGTTTAATTACATAAATAACACCATATGCCCCAAAAGAAGCTAATATTTTCTGCTTTTGAAAGGTATGTCCTATGGAAAGGGCATTATAGACAGTCATAATAAAATAGGCAGATAATAATAAGGCTATAATTGGTATTAAGATAAGTAGTCCATCTCCTAAGAAAGTTCTGGCAGTATCCAAGGCTTGTTTTAACTGGCCAAATAGATTATCTATATTTAGCAATATAAGGATAGAGCTTACAATTGTGATAAAACTCAACACAATCCAAAGGAGGGAAACCAGCAATTTACTGATAATAAGCTGCCATGGCTTTACAGGAAGGGTAAACATTAAATAACCCTCATCACCTAAAATATTTTTATAAAATCTTTGGATCATAATTATAAAGGTCAAGGCAATAACTGCTACCACCAATCCAAAATAAGCTAGCCCACTGACCATCTGTATAATATTAAAGAAGCCAAATGTATCTATGCTAACAACAATAGAATTGCCTACATTTTCAAAGGGGCTAATTAACCTATTTATTAATGCAAATAACAATATAGCAAAATATAAGAGGGGAAAGGTCCGGGTTGTAGATCTGATTTCATATTTTAAAAGTTTTCCTAGCATTTGAATACCTCCCTAAATAAAGAATCTATGGATTGGCCAGAATCCTCTCGTATTTCATCTACTGTTTTTTCCATGACTACCTGACCTTCTTTTAGAAAAATAATATCATCAAGAATCTTCTCAATATCTGAAATAAGGTGGGTTGATATAATAATAGTTGCCCTTTCATTATAGTTTCTTAAAATAGTGTCCAGAATATAACTTCGGGCAGCAGGATCAACTCCGCCTATAGGCTCATCTAATAAATAAAGCTCTGCTTCCCTGCTCATGACTAAGATTAACTGGACCTTTTCCTTAGTACCCTTAGACATAGTCTTTAGCCTATCATTTGGTTCAATATTAAGCTTTTCTAACATGTCATAGGCTTTTTCCGGCTTAAAGTCAGTATAAAAGTCTCCGAAAAAGTTGATAATCTCTCTCACCCTCATCCAATCATTCAGATAGGTTTTTTCCGGCAGGTAGGAAACAATTTTCTTGCTTTCTATACCTGGTTTGTTTCCTCCTATAAGGATTTCCCCTCTAGTAGGAGTTAATAGGTCATTACAAAGTTTGATAAATGTGGTTTTACCGCTGGCATTAGGACCTAAAAGACCAACAATCTTTCCCCGACCAATATTAAGATTTACATTATCTAAGGCTGGGATATGACCAAATTTTTTAGTTAGACCTCTACATTCTAAAATAGTATTCATTTTTTCATCTCCTTCAACATTACTTCTATCATTGGAACAATATCCTCCTGGTCAAATCCTAAATCAACCATCCTTTTTAAAAAGTCTTGGATCTGTTCCTCTACTAATTTCCTCTTAGTTTGTTTTACCAAATTAACATCTTCAGTTATAAATCTGCCGCTGGTTCGCTCACTATATAATAGGCCTGATTCCTCCAATTTGGAAAGGGCCCTCTGCATGGTATTTGGATTTACCGATGCTTCCTGGGCCAGGTCCCTTACCGAAGGCAATTTTGAACCTAGGGGATAAAGCCCAGAGCAAATCTTAAGCTCTATCTGCTCAATTATTTGGGTATATATGGGACGATCAGATGTTAAATTCCAAGGCATTGTACCACCTCCTGTATAACTGTATTAATTACATAATACAATGATACAGGAGTAATTTTCCTTTGTCAATAGATAAAATAAAATAAATAGTATGAATATTATTATTAAGTCTGCCCCAATTATTTAATTAACTCTAGGTTATCTAGAGTAATTCCACTTTTCATGGCTATACAAGTTCATATTTTAATTATATAGTTATTTATAGATAGCTAAGGAGGGAAAACCATGGATTCAGTTAAAATAGGAAGGTTTTTGGCAGCATTACGGAAGGATAAGGGGTATACCCAGCAGAATGTTGCAGATATGCTGAACATATCTAATAAGACAGTCAGCAGGTGGGAACAGGGAGCCGGTTATCCGGAGGTTACTATAATACCTGCCCTGGCAGAAATATATGGTGTAACCACTGACGAATTATTGGCAGGGGAGGCAAGGGCAAAGGAAGATTTTATCCATGGACAAACTATGGAAAGAAAAAAGTATTTCTTGCTAACAGGCCAGACCCGGTTTAATATGATCTATCTTACCTCAATGGTTCTGGTAATTACCGGCTATATAAATGTATTCTTAAATTTTATTCCACCTTTATTTTCAATGTTATTACCTATTATAGGATTAATTATATTATTGGTGGGGTACTTTTATTCTGTAATGCCTTTAAAAGCATATTCAGACTTGTTTGAAATTAAGGGCTTATTCTCTTTAACACAGAATATCTTCCGGAAAGTATTCCTATGTGCTATGATATTTTTATTTACAAGCCAAAGAGTTATTTCATTTAGCCTATACTTTCCAAGCTACTATTTTCCCCGAATTATTGCCCTTGGATTACTGGTCTTATTATGGTTCATAATGAAGTCCCATCTTGCTTTAATTATAAAGAATGGAAAGCTTTTTAATAAATACACATCTGTGGTATTAGGCCTTGCCATAATAGCTATGGTAGTTATAGTCCTGATAAATTGGTACGTTGTTACTGCATATGGTCGTGGCTATGACACTATTTTCTCTTATTTATTGGTAGGCTTAGAGTTGATAATGGCAGTGGTGATTGGCTTTCTCCACTTGGAACAATAGTAGCCTTTCCCTTCAACCAATAAACAAGTTGCCCCAATGTTCTGAATTGGTTAAACTTGAGTTTCCGTATTTTTGTCCACAACCAGTATTTTTCTTGATTTAGTTATCAACAACTTTTAAGAAATGCATATAAATAGAGGAATCCACATACCTTTTGTAGTAAAATTAATGTAGAAGCAAAAAAATCACTAAACAAAAAGGAGTGGATCCCTTATGTCACATTTTACTACAAATACTTACATAATGAAACGTGATATTTTAAATTTTATTAAAAAGTTTACTATTAATCTTTCTAAGCCTTTAAAAAAATTTACTGCTGATATGACCTATGGCATGCTCGCTTCTAATAGTTGCCTTTTATCTGATATTTCAGATGTTCTTCATGAAGTTATTAAAAAGAAAAACACTATTGAACGATTATCAAATAATTTAGCTAAAGGTACTTCTGATGCATTACTTAGCAATTATCTGAATAATATTAAAGCTTGGGTACCTGTGGAACCTGTTATTCATATTGATGATAGTGATATTGTAAAACCAGAAGGTCAGAAATTTCAAGACCTTGGAATAGTTCGTGATGGTTCTGCTAGTAGTTCATCAAAAAATATTTATAAAAAAGGTTATCATGTTACTGAAGCTTGTGTTCTTACAAAAAGTGGACATCCTGTTAGTATTTTTTCTAAGATACATTCCTCAAAGGAAAAAAATTTTAAATCTATTAATACATTTACCTTCTTAGCTATGGAACTTGGGAAAGAACTCTTTAATAAAGCTACCTTCATCATGGATCGTGGCTATGATGACAATAAGATGTTTCTTAAGCTTGATGAATTAAAACAGAATTATGTCATCCGCCTTACAAGAAGACGCAAACTGCTTCTACATAATAAATGGGTTCCTGCTACTGAGCTTTGTAATCGCAGAAAGGGTAAAATAAAATCTAGTTTTATTTATAAGGGAAAAGAACATACAGCCTACCTTTCCCATGTGAAAGTACAAGTAACTGCTTCTCGTAAAAATGTAAATTTAGTTCTTATATATGGTATAACACAAAACCCTATGATGCTTTTAACTAATAAAGAGATTAAATCCAAAGAGGATGTAATTAAAATAGCAAAGCTATATTTTTCTAGATGGCGTGTTGAAGAATACTTTAGGGCTAAAAAACAAATATTTAAATTTGAAAATTTCCGTGTAAGGAGTTTAAAAGCAATAAATGCTTTAAATATGTATATGACTATTTGTATGGCTTACTTGGCTCATATAACTTTAAAAAAGCAAACAAATGTGTTAAAGAATACAATTATTAAAAAGGCCATGCCCCTAAAAGTAAAGGTAAGTTTTTTATACTACAGGATAGCAAAAGGGATATTTAATATCCTTTTCCAAGCTAGAAAGGGTATTAAACATTGGTATAAAACTAAACGCCCTAGATTTGTTCAACTTAAATTTAATTTAATAATGTGAGTATGAATATAACGAAATACCTTCTCTTTTAATCTCCCAAACTATAGAGGTTTGTTTGAGTACTCCAATTTTAACAATTAATGGTTTTTTACACCCAAGGAACATGTATTATTAAATTCTCTTCTTTATAGGTTAAAATAAATATCTCTTTTATTGCATTTTACGGAAACTCAAGAAATATAAATTTCACTATATGAAATTTATCGATTACATACATTCTAATTTTTCATGACCTGGAATGGCAACCCTTTTTTAGACAAAAAGGTTATGGGTGTTGTGAACAACCTCA
>CAYMVC010000085.1:0-6036 GCA_964393755.1 uncultured Eubacteriaceae bacterium
TTTACATGGGGTTTTGTTCTTTCAAATTTTGCCTTTGCCATTTCTCTTCCTCCTTAATCTATTGTAGTAGTTTGCCTACTATTATTTACTTTTTACCTGCCACTATGTCTTCTGAAATGCTCTTTGGCACCTCTTCATAATGGGAGAATTGCATTGTATAAACTCCTCTACCCTGGGTTTTTGAACGTAAATCTGTAGCATAACCAAACATTTCTGATAGGGGTACAAAGCCTCTTATTACTTGGGCTCCTGCTCTAGCTTCCATTCCCTCAATTCTACCCCTTCGGGAATTAACATCACCCATTACATCTCCCATATATTCTTCAGGTACAGTGATTTCTAGCTTAAATATTGGTTCTAAGATTACAGGTTTTGCCTTGTTCACTGCATCCTTAAATGCCATGGAACCTGCAATCTTAAAGGCCATTTCAGATGAGTCTACTTCATGGAAGGTTCCATCATATAAAGTGACCTTAACATCTAGTATAGGATATCCGGCTATAACACCGTTTTCCATTGCTTCTTTAATTCCATTATCAACTGGTCCAATATATTCTTTAGGGATAGCTCCCCCTACTATTTTGTTTACAAATTCATAGCCAGTTCCTGGTTCCTGAGGTTCTATTTCTATAAATACATGTCCATATTGACCTCTACCACCGGATTGACGGGCAAATTTAGCTTCAGCCTTAGCAGACTTTGTAATGGTTTCTTTATAGGCAACCTGTGGTTTCCCTACATTTGCCTCCACTTTAAATTCCCTTAACATTCTGTCTACTAATATATCCAGATGTAGTTCTCCCATACCTGAAATAATTGTTTGACCTGTTTCTTCATCTGTATAGGTTTTAAAGGTGGGGTCTTCTTCTGCTAGTTTTTGTAGGGCAACCCCCATCTTTTCTTGACCTGCCTTAGTTTTTGGTTCTATTGCTACTGATATAACAGGTTCGGGAAATTCCATAGTTTCAAGTATTATCTTATGGTCCTCATCACAAAGGGTATCTCCGGTAGATGTATCCTTTAGTCCTACTGCAGCAGCAATATCCCCTGAATAAACCTGGGTCAGTTCTTCCCTGTGATTTGCATGCATTAATAGAATTCTACCTATTCTTTCTTTTTTGCTCTTTGTAGAGTTATATACATAGGAACCAGATTTTAAAATTCCTGAATATACTCTAAAGAATGCAAGTTTTCCAACATAGGGGTCACTCATAATCTTAAAAGCAAGGGCAGAGAATGGTTCACTGTCATCAGCATGACGTTCTCCCTCTTCCCCATCTTCCACCACACCTTTTATTGGTGGAATATCTAGGGGAGACGGCATATATGCCACCACTGCATCTAATAGCATTTGGACTCCCTTATTTTTATAGGAAGAACCACAAACTACCGGTATAATGTTTACATTTACTGTAGCCTTTCGGATTGCAGCTTTTATCTCATCTATGGAGATTTCTTCACCTTCCAGGTATTTCATCATAAGGTCTTCGTCTTGGTCTGCTATTGCTTCTATAAGGTTGGTTCTATATTCTTCCACTAATTCCATCATATCTTCAGGAATATCTGTTTCTTCAATTTCCCTACCCAGATCATCTTTATAGATTCTAGCATTCATTTCCACTAGGTCTACTATACCTATAAAGTTTTCTTCTTTTCCTATAGGTAATTGTATAGGAACTGCATTGGCTTGTAGTCTGTCTTTTAGCATTTTAATTACATTATAGAAATCAGCACCTGTGATATCCATTTTATTTATATAAGCCATTCTAGGAACTTGATATTTATCAGCCTGTCTCCATACCGTTTCAGATTGGGGTTCTACCCCACCCTTTGCACAGAATACAGCTATTGCTCCATCCAGCACCCTTAAAGAACGTTCAACTTCAACTGTAAAGTCCACGTGCCCTGGCGTGTCTATAATATTTATTCTATGCTTATCCCATTGAGCTGTAGTAGCTGCAGATGTGATAGTAATTCCCCTTTCCTGCTCCTGTTCCATCCAGTCCATTGTGGCAGCGCCTTCATGGGTTTCCCCAATTTTGTGTACCCTGCCTGTATAGAATAATATACGCTCGCTTGTGGTTGTTTTTCCTGCATCTATATGAGCCATTATTCCAATATTCCTTGTTTTTTCTAAGGTAAATTGCCTAGGCACAAAAATTCCTCCTTTCTATTATAGGTTCTAAAGCATATCCCCCATAATAAATCACTACCATCTGTAGTGGGCAAATGCTTTATTAGCTTCTGCCATTTTATGCATTTCTTCTTTTTTCTTAACAGATGCTCCTGTATTATTAATTGCATCTAATATTTCTCCAGCCAATCGGGCTATCATAGTTCTTTCTCCTCTTTTTCTGGAGTAGCTTGTAATCCATCTTAAGCCAAGGGCTTGCCTTCTATCTGGTCTAACTTCCATTGGTACTTGATATGTTGCTCCACCCACTCTTCGTGCTTTTACCTCTAATACAGGTGAAATGTTATTTAGGGCTTCTTCGAAGACCTCTAGTGCATCTCTTCCTGTTTTTTCTGCTACTATATCAAAGGCACCATAAACGATTTGTTGGGCTAAGCCCCTTTTACCGTCTAGCATTATGTTATTGATTAATTTTGTCACTAATATGCTATCATATATTGGATCTTTTAATACTTCTCTTTTTGGAATAGGTCCTTTTCTTGGCACTTTGCTTCCCTCCTTAATAATTAAAATTATTCATCGGTACTCGACTAATTTTCGCCGCTGTGCTTTATTCTATATAAATAAATGTACAATGTATCGATGATTCCACATTTTACAAATAATAATCTACTTATTTTTTAGGTTTTTTCGCTCCATACTTGGAACGGCTTTGTCCCCTATCTTGTACACCAGCTGTGTCTAGAGCACCTCTTACAATATGGTAACGTACCCCTGGCAAGTCTTTTACCCTACCACCACGAACAAGGACAACACTATGTTCTTGTAGATTATGGCCAATACCTGGGATATAAGCAGTAACTTCCATACCATTTGTTAATCTAACTCTAGCTGCTTTTCTCAGTGCTGAGTTTGGTTTTTTAGGAGTGAATGTTCTAACAGCTGTACATACTCCTCTTTTTTGAGGACTACCTTTTAAGGCTGGTGTGTCTGATTGTTCAGTAGTCACCTTTCTCCCTTTTCTAACTAGTTGATTAATTGTTGGCATTATTGCACCTCCTTTTATTTAACTGTGTTTCTTTTATAGAAAAGCTTCCCATCTACCTTAGCAGATGGGATAGCTAAATCTCATTTGTACTAATTTGATAGTATGGCGGCAGTTGCTGCCTTTATATCTATAGAACAGGCTTTCCCCAGTTCTTTCATAGTTTCTGCATAATATATTTCTATATGGTGATCTTGGCATAGTTTTTTTATTTCCCTAAAGAGGTGGTGGTCAACATCTTTGGCAAGATATACTGCCTCTGCCCTGCCTTCTTTTATAGCTTTACGAGTTTGTTTTATACCAACTACCTTTTTTTTAGAACTATGGACTTTTTCCATCATTTTACCTCCCATTAGAGAAGTTCTAAAATGCATACTTTTATATTCTAGCACCAAGATTTAATGCTGTCAACTCTGGGTATTTTGATTTGCATCTACAATAATTCCATCCATAGTGCTTTCGCCTATTTCATAGTATTCTTCTATGGCATCCTTTTTTTCTTCTGCTGCCTTATCTTGTTCTCCTGATAGCTTTATTGCTCGGTAGCGGTCCATTCCCGTGCCACAAGGCACTAGCTTGCCGATTATTACATTTTCCTTTAATCCTACTAGATTATCTACCTTACCCTTTATTGCTGCTTCTGTTAATACCCTAGTAGTCTCTTGGAAGGATGCTGCAGATAGGAAGGAATCTGTTGCAAGGGATGCCTTTGTTATACCTAATAATACCCTTTGTGCCTTTGATGGGTCTCCATCCATTTCCTTCACCTTATTATTTTCTTCTTCGTATTGGAAAATGTCAACTAATCCTCCAGGCAAGAGATCAGTATCTCCTGGTTCATCTACCTTAACCTTCCTTAGCATTTGTCGGACTATTACTTCAATATGCTTGTCGTTAATATCAACACCCTGAAGTCTGTATACCATTTGAACTTCCTTTAGTAGATATTGTTGAACTCCCTGGACTCCCTTGATATTTAGTATATCATGGGGGTTAACTGAACCTTCAGTGATTTCGTCCCCTGCTTCAATGTTGTCTCCTTCTTCTACCTTAATCCTAGAACCATAGGGGATAGTGTAGGTCTTAGTTTCTCCATCTTCCCCTACTATTATTATCTCTTTCTTTTTCTTGGTTTCTCTATTTTCTACTCTTCCGGCTATTTCTGAAATTATTGCCAAGCCCTTAGGCTTTCTAGCTTCAAATAATTCCTCTACCCTTGGTAGACCTTGGGTAATGTCATCTCCCGCAACTCCCCCTGTATGGAAGGTACGCATGGTCAACTGGGTTCCCGGCTCACCAATGGATTGGGCAGCAATAATACCTACTGCTTCTCCTATATTAACTTTTCCTCCTGTAGCTAGGTTTAAGCCATAGCATTTTCCACAAACACCGATTTTAGACTGGCAATTGAGAACTGTACGGATCATAACGGACTTTATTCCTAGTTTTTCGATTAATTCAGCCATATCATAGGTGATTAATTGGTTCTTTCCTACTATAATTTCACCGGTTTCTGGGTTGTGAACATCTTCAAAAGCATATCTTCCATTGATTCTATCCATTAGACCTTCAACAATTTCTGTTCCATTCTTTATTGCTGAAACCCTATAACCTTGGGTAGTACCGCAGTCCTCTTCTCGAATGATTACATCCTGGCTAACATCTACTAATCTTCTGGTTAAATAACCTGAATCGGCTGTCCTAAGGGCCGTATCTGCCAATCCCTTTCTGGCACCGTGGGTGGATATAAAGAACTCTAACACATCTAGTCCTTCACGGAAGTTTGATCGGATTGGTAACTCTATTATCTTACCAGATGGGTTTGCCATTAATCCCCTCATACCTGCCAATTGACGGATTTGGTTCTTGCTACCCCTAGCCCCTGATGATGCCATCATATTAATTGGGTTAAGGATATCTAAGTTATTCATCAATGAATTTGTAACTGCTTCTGTGGTCTTTGTCCAGGAATCTATTACCTTTTCATATCTCTCATCATTAGATATCAAACCTCTACGATATACTTTTTGGATCCTATCTATTTCCTGGTCAGTTTCAGATAGTAATTCCTTTTTCTCCTCAGGCACTACCATATCTGTTACCCCTATGGTTATTCCACCCTTGGTAGCATATTTATAACCCAGTTCTTTTATTTTATCCAATAATACAGAGGTATCAGCTGAACCATATTTTCTATAAGACCGGCCAACTATTTCTGAAATTTTCTTTTTATCTACCAGGTCATCCACTTCCAGGTCGAATGCCTTGTCTGGATCAGTTCTGTCTACTATACCTAAATCCTGGGGGATAATTTCATTAAATATAAATCTTCCCACTGTATTTTCAACTAATTTATGCCTTATTTGACCCTCTATTTCCTTTGTTATCTTAACCCTAACTTTGGCATGGAGGTTTACAACCCCATCCTGATATGCCATTAGCATTTCACTGATATCTGCAAATGCCTTTCCTTCCCCTTTTTCCCCTGGTATTTCCACAGTTAGATAATAAGTACCAAGAACCATATCTTGGGTAGGACTTACCACCGGTGCTCCATCCTGGGGTTTTAAAATATTATTTGCAGCCAGCATTAAGAACCTTGCCTCTGCTTGTGCCTCCATTGATAAGGGGACGTGCACTGCCATTTGGTCACCGTCAAAGTCTGCATTATAAGCTGTACAAACAAGGGGATGGAGCTTTATTGCCCTTCCCTCTACCAATACAGGTTCAAAGGCTTGTATTCCCAATCTATGCAAAGTAGGAGCTCTGTTTAGCAAGACTGGGTGTTGTTTTATAACCTTTTCTAGGACATCCCATACTTCTGGTTTTAATCGCTCTACCATTCTCTTTGCACTTT
>CAYMVC010000086.1:0-2490 GCA_964393755.1 uncultured Eubacteriaceae bacterium
CGCTGATGGTACTTGGGTGGAGACGCCCTGGGAGAGTAAGTCGTTGCGGGATTTTTTATTAAAAAATTAGATTGCCTGGGTTTTTGGTGTAATTTTCAGCTTAATATTGTATAATAAGAGGAGATTGGTATTTAAACCATTCTCTTTTTATTTTAATCTAGAATGGTTTTAAAATATAACAATAATGAGGCGATAGATTAATGACATATGAAGATACAAAAGAAATAAAAAATGGTCCTGTATTTATAGAACAAGTTGAAAGTGATGTTGACCATGATACAAATGGTATTTTTGATATTGAATTAAAGGAAAGGGCAATCCTTGTAGGACTAGACTTGAGTAAAACAAAAAACCCAATCAATATTCATTCCTCTCTAGATGAACTGGAGCAATTAACATTAACTGCAGGTGCTGAAGTTATAGATAGATTGGTTCAAAAAAGAACTAATATTGATAAAACCTTTTATATTGGAAAGGGTAAGTTGCGTGAGTTATCCTTGTTAGCACAAAATAAAGGGGCTAATCTTATAATATTTGATGATGAGCTATCTGGAAGCCAGATTAGAAATTTAGAGCAGGAATTAAAAATTAAAGTAATTGATAGAACAACCCTAATACTTGATATTTTTTCTTTTAGAGCCCAAAGCAAGGAAGGGAAACTACAGGTAGAATTAGCCCAATTGAAATACAGACTTCCAAGGCTAATAGGTCTAGGTACAATTTTATCAAGAACAGGTGGGGCAATTGGGACTAGAGGTCCTGGAGAAAAGAAATTAGAAACAGATAGAAGACATATACATAGACAGATAAATCGGCTGGAAAGACAGTTAAGGGAAGTCAAAAAACATAGGGACCTACAAAAAAATAAAAGAAGGACAAATAATATAAAGGTTGCCTCCCTTATTGGTTATACAAATTCAGGAAAAAGCACATTATTTAATAAATTGACAGAAAGTAGTGTGCTTACAGAAAATAAATTGTTTGCAACCTTAGATCCTACCACTAGGAATATGGTATTACCCAACCAACAAAAAATACTATTAGTAGATACAGTGGGTTTTATTAATAAACTACCCCATGACTTAATAGAGGCTTTCAAGTCCACTTTAGAAGAAGTGAAGTATGCAGATCTTCTAATTCATGTTGTAGATAGTTCAAATCCCAATATGGATAAACAAATTGAGATTGTCCAGTCTTTGTTGGCTGAATTAAATGCTATTAATAAGAAACAATTGATAGTTTTTAATAAAATTGATGTAAAGTCTATAGAATTAGATTATATTTTCCCAACAATCAAAGATAAGAAAATTAAATTGTCTGCATTAACTGGTGAAGGTATAAGAGGTCTTTATGAGCATATAATAGAAAGCTTGGATTTTGATAAGGTGACATTGGTTATGAAAATACCCTATGAAAAAGGCGATTTAATATCATTCCTTCATCAAAAATCTAATATTTTAAAAAAGGAATATACTGATAATGGTTTATTAACAAAGGTTAGAATCAATTCTACTTTTATAGATAAATTCAAAGATTATACTATTTAATATAATTTATATGGTTGCTTATAGAGAAACTTTTATGGAGGTACAGCATTTGAATAATAATTACGAATTTCTTACCGTAAAAAATCATGTAGAAATAATTGAGTATATTCAAAAATCTAAGTTTATATCCCAGGTTTTTCCTTTAGGGTCTGAAAGTGAAGCCATTGATATAATAAACAAAGTTAAAAAAAACCATTATAAGGCTACCCATAACGTATATGCATATGTTCTAGGTGAAAACAAGGAAATACAAAAATCCACAGATGATGGAGAACCAAGTGGAACAGCAGGTATACCAGTTTTAGAAATAATAAAAAAAGAAAACCTTAACAATGTATTAATTGTTGTAACTAGATACTTTGGAGGTATAAAGCTAGGTGCAGGGGGATTAATCAGGGCATATGCACATATGGCGAAGTTGGGGATTGATGGAAGTGTAATAATAAAAAATGTTTTATGTGAAAAAATAAAGATAACCATTGATTATACATATTGGAGCAAAATTGAAAATGAAAGTAATAATATGGGCATACTGATCCAAGAAGTTGAGTTCTTAGATAAGGTAAGCATTTATTTACTATTGCAAGAGGATGAAAAAGAAAAGTTTATTAATTTTATAGAAGATACAACTAATGGCAACTTTATAATAGAAACATTTGGTTTTAATTATGTTTCACTGGGTAGATAAGATTATAAAAACTAAGACTGATTTTCTGAAGGCTTTGTAAAAAGTTGATGTAGACCTATGATAAGTAAGAAAACCCCAAATATCTTTTTTAAATATATTGAAGATAAGGATACAGCAATAATGGAACCAATTAGTGACCCCACAAGACCAGGAATTATTATAGAAGTGGCAACCTTCTTATCAATATTTTTATTTTTTAGGTGGACTGGGATAGCAATTAAACTTAAAGGGATAAAGGATAATAAATTTACGCTT
>CAYMVC010000086.1:2500-3159 GCA_964393755.1 uncultured Eubacteriaceae bacterium
ACAAGTGCGGAAATTAAAATAGTACCACCACCAATACCCATTCCACCTATAAAACCTGAAAAAAGCCCTATAATAATATATAACATTAAAACACCATCCTTATTGCAGCAATAATAATAAAAACTCCAAATATCTTTTTTAAAACCTTATTTGGTACCTTGTTTAGTAATTTTGCACCTATATATGCACCTATCATAGCACCCATTGAAACCTTAAGGGTAATTTGAAAATCTATCAACTTATTTTTTAGATATATAATAGAACTAATAATACTTAAGGGGAAAATTATTATCAACGCTGTAGCATGTGCCTTATATTGGGGGAGACCAAGAAAATGGGTTAAGCTTGGAACAATTATAGTTCCACCACCTGACCCAAAAAGCCCATTAATGAATCCTGAAATTAAACCTATTATAGATGATTTTATAAGGTGTTTTTTATTTTTCATTTGTCACCAGCCCTATTATTTACCAATAGTTTGTTGTTTAAAAATTTAATTATGCACAATATTATTAATGATGAGATGTTTAGTTTTTTTAAATACTTTAAAATGGAGGAATATTATGAAAGTAGCAAACAATATTACAGAACTTATAGGTCAAACACCTATGGTAAAACTTAATAAAATTATGGAACATAAGGGTGGAGATATTTATGTT
>CAYMVC010000086.1:3169-6004 GCA_964393755.1 uncultured Eubacteriaceae bacterium
TTTCTATCATATTATTGGCAATCCTATCCAGGAGGTAGTGTTAAGGATAGGATTGCCAATTATATGATAGAAATGGCAGAGAAAGAGGGGAAGTTGAGGGAAGGTGGAACCATAATAGAACCTACCAGTGGAAATACCGGAATTGGTCTTGCCATGGTAGGTGCAGCTAAAGGCTATAATGTAATTATGGTTATGCCTGATACAATGAGTTTAGAAAGGAGAAACCTGTTAAAGGCCTATGGGGCAAAATTAATTTTAACTCCTGGCGAACTGGGTATGAAGGGTGCTATTGAAAAGGCAAGTCAATTAGCCAACAGTAATAAGGATTATTTTATGCCTCAACAGTTTGATAACCCAAATAACCCTGCAATTCATTCAAAAACCACTGCTAAGGAAATATTATCCCAGATGGGAGAAAAGATTGATGCCTTTGTTGCAGGAGTCGGAACAGGAGGTACAATAACCGGGATAGGTAATGAACTAAAAAAAATAAATAAAGATATAAAAATAGTAGCAGTTGAACCTTATAATTCTTCAGTACTATCTGGAGGCAGTCCAAGTCCCCATAAAATTCAAGGTTTAGGTGCCGGATTTATTCCTAATATACTTAATACAAACATCTATGATCAGATATATAGAGTTAAAGATGAAGATGCCATACATACAGCTAAAGAATTAGCAATAAAAGAGGGAATATTATGTGGTATATCCTCAGGAGCAGCAATTTATGCGGCAATACAAGAAGCTATGAAATTAGGAAAAGATAAAAAAATTGTTGTCATAGCCCCAGATACAGGAGAAAGATATTTAAGCACTCCATTATTCAGCGGTGAATAATTTATAAAAACATATTTATATAAACAATAAATCAAGTATAATAGTATTAAAAAAGAGTGAAGGTGTAAAAAATGAATAGTGATATTGAATTGCAAATAGATAAAACCGTTAATTGGTTAAGGGAACAAGTAAAAAAAGCAGGTGCAAAGGGTCTTATAGTAGGAGTAAGCGGAGGTATTGATTCCGCTTTAGTAAGCTTTTTAATTAAAAAGGCTTTTCCTGATGATTCTTTGGGAGTAATTTTACCTTGTGGTAGTTTTTCGAAGGATAGGGAGGATGCCCTAAGTGTTATTAGGGCATGTAAAATTAATTTTATAGAAATTGATCTAACCGAGGAACATAATAGTATAATGTATAAGGTAAAAGAGACTTTAGGTATTAATGATACAGACTTTAATAAGGAAAGTCTAAAAATGTCTGATGCTAATCATAGGGCTAGACTACGAATGAGTACCCTTTATTCCATTGCAAATATATTTAATTATTTAGTGGTTGGCACTGATAATGCTGCAGAGTTATTTATTGGGTATTTCACTAAATATGGGGATGGAGGAGTGGATATATTACCTATTGCCAATTTAACAAAAAGGCAAGTTTATCAGTGGTCTATGGTATTAGGCATTTCCGAGGATATAATTAGTAAAGCACCATCAGCTGGCCTATGGGAGGGACAAACTGATGAGGAAGAAATAGGAGTTTCTTATGATAAGGTGGATGACTTTCTCGAGGGGAAAGAAATTCCCGCAAAAGATACTGAATTAATAATTAAATTACATAATAAAACTGAGCATAAAAGAAACACACCCACTACTTGTCCAAAGTTTTAAATATTTTCTATGCCAATTTATTTATTAGATTTTATATCATTATTTATATTATTTATAGTAAAAAACAGGAGGGATAATAATGGATTTTGAAAAGGTAAAGAAAATTGATCCTCAGGTTGCGGAGGCAATGGAACTGGAACTAAAACGTCAACGTAATAATATTGAACTTATAGCTTCAGAAAACTTTGTTTCTACTGCTGTTATGGAGGCAATGGGAAGTCCACTTACAAACAAGTATGCTGAGGGCTATCCTGGTAAGAGATATTATGGCGGTTGCGAATATGTTGATATTGTAGAAAACTTAGCTAGAGAAAGATTGAAAGAATTATTTGGTGCAGACCATGCCAATGTACAAGCTCATTCAGGTGCCCAGGCTAATATGGCTGTCTACTATTCAATTTTAAAACCCGGTGATAAGGTATTGGGCATGAGTTTACCCCATGGAGGACATTTAACCCATGGAAGCCCTGTTAATATATCTGGAACATTTTTTAATTTTATAAGTTATGGAGTTAAAAAAGACACTGAATTAATAGACTATGAAGAAATTGAAAGTATAGCTATTAAAGAGCAACCTAAATTGATTGTTGCTGGGGCAAGTGCTTATCCCAGAATAATAGATTTTGAAAGAATTGGCAAAATAGCAGAGAAAATCAATGCCTACTTTATGGTAGATATGGCACATATAGCAGGATTGGTGGCAGCAGGATATCACCCTAACCCTGTACCACATGCGGACTTTGTCACATCTACTACCCATAAAACCCTTAGGGGACCTAGAGGCGGTATTATACTTTGTAAAGAAAAGTATGCTAAGGAAATTGATAAAGCAATATTTCCTGGAACCCAAGGGGGACCATTAATGCATGTTATTGCATCTAAGGCAGTAAGCTTTAAAGAAGCCCTATCACCGGAGTTTAAGGAATATCAAAATCAAATTTTACTAAATGCTAAAGCACTTTCAAAAGCACTCTTGAATAAAGACTTTCGCTTAGTATCCGGGGGAACAGACAATCATTTGTTATTACTTGATTTAACAAATAAAAATATTACAGGAAAAGATGCGGAAATCCTATTAGATGAAGTGGGAGTTACTGTTAATAAAAATACTATTCCCTTTGAAACTAAAAGTCCTTTTATAACCAGCGGTATAAGACTGGGTACCCCAGCA
>CAYMVC010000087.1:0-301 GCA_964393755.1 uncultured Eubacteriaceae bacterium
TTATATTTGATAGAATAGAATTAAATAAAGTTAGTCAATTAATAATTCATGGGGGTGACTGCATAATGGAATATAACAACTACTCAATCGGTGTGTTAGATTCTGGAGTAGGCGGCCTTACAGTAGTAAAGGAAATACAGCGACAATTACCTAAAGAAAATATTGTTTACTTCGGAGATAGTCTTAATATGCCCTACGGCAATATGGATGTGGGGGAGATAATAAGCCTGACGAAAAAAATTATTTCTTTTATAGAAGCACAAAAAGTCATTCCCGGTGGGGTTAATAGTCCCGTTCGGGC
>CAYMVC010000087.1:311-5969 GCA_964393755.1 uncultured Eubacteriaceae bacterium
AGAGAATCTTATTCCTCTAACAGATATTCCTGTATTCGACATCATATATCCGGGCTGTTTGGCAGCTATAGAAGATGATTCAGAAGATGGTATTGGACTTATTGCAACTGAAGCCACAGTTAAAGCTAACCTGTATGGTAAAACACTTAATTCTCTAAATCCAAATATACCATTTTACCCACAAGCCAGTCATGACCTGGCAAGAATTGTGGAAAAAAACAATACCAATACACAACAATTGGAAATGGCTATTAAAGAAGCCATAGATCCTATATTACTTAAGGCACCTGTAAAAAACTTAATTCTCGGCTGTACCCACTACCCTATAGTATCATCAGAAATAACAAAATTATATCCCCAACTAAAACTAATTGATCCAGCTGTTAAGTTGGTGGAAATTGTCAAGGGTTACTTAGAAAATAATAACATCTTATCAAATACCAGATCCCAACTAAAGATTTATACATCAGGGGAAATGGATGGATTCCTTCCCTTTATTGATAGATTGGGCATAAAAAATTATACATTGGTAAAACAGGTCTTATAAAAAACAGGAGGATAACCCAGATTAGAGGGTATCCTCCTTAATATTTATTCACCCTTACCTACTGATTGTTTCCACGTAGGAATAATAATTCATAATACCCGAATATATTGCCCAGGCAATTTTATTTTGATATTTCTCATCATTAAGGAGTTTCTCCTCCTCAGGGTTAGAAAGAAAACCTCCTTCTACTAATATGGATGGGATTCCATTTTCCTTCAATATATAAAAACTATCTGAGGACTCTATCTGTCTATGATTTCCCCTATTAAGCAAATTCCTCAATTCTTCTTGAATATATTTTGCCAAGGTTTCACTTTCCATATCCCCTTCAAGATAAAAAGTTTGTGCCCCATAATATTTGGGAGAGGGAAAACTATTTAAGTGAATACTAATAAGTATATCACCATTGCTCTCCTGGATTAGCTTTCTCCGATTACGCAAGTCTTCATTCTTTTTTTCCCTTAACTTACTAGACCCCTCACTGTATAGACCCTTATCTTCATTTCTGGTGAGAATGGCAACACCCCCACTTTCTTCTATAAAATAAGAAAGTTTCTGGGCTATTTTAAGGTTTAAATCCTTTTCCAGTTCCCCTTGATTACCCACCTTGCCAGGATCTACACCGCCATGACCAGGATCTATAACAACAACCTTATTAAAATTTGGGTAATTAAAGCTGGTAACCACCTTATAATAAATCCTATTGTAAAAGCTCGCCAATGAATAAATGACTATTAGTATAAGAACCACCTTTAAAATGTTCCTAAATATTTTCATTTTCCCCACTTCCTTAATAACCTTTACTAATAAATATTCCATATTAAAATCAATATGCTAAAAAGTTAAAAGTCCCTAGGATACTAAGGTCACCATTAGGGGAATAGTTACTAAGGATAATAAAGAGGCAATAAATACAATTTGAGAAGCTAGGTTTGTGTCATTTCCCCCATTTGCCGAGAAAATTGCCACATAGGTTGCAGTAGGCATTGAGAGCATAATTACCGGTATTATTAATCCCATTCCAACAAAACCCAGACCTTTTAATACAAATAATAAAATTAAGGGAAATAATAATAATTTAGTAATCCCTATGGTATATAATTTCCCATTTAAAATACATTCTTTTAAATCTGATCTAGATAATAAAATTCCAACCACTATCATAGCCAAGGGTGAAGTGGCATTGCTTAAAAGACCCATAGTAGTCCTAAATGGTTCAGGTATCCTTATTGAAAGAATAAATAGGGCAAAACCTATTCCAATGGAGAGTATACCTGGACTAAGGAAGATATCTCTAAGGATATTCCTGTCATCAGAAGCTGAACTCCTCCCTATTGTTAGATTACCATAGGTCCAGGAAACTACTTCAAAAACTAATCCAGCTCCTAGGACAGCGAAGAAAAGTGCCTCCCGGCCCAAAATAGATAAAACTATTGGATAACCCATAAAAGAAGTGTTTGGCAAAATTGAAGCCACCTCTATTACATCCCTTTGTCCCGGATTAACCTTGTATAATCTTGAAAGTAATTTTGATAATACAATCATTCCCATATAGGCAAGGGCTATTGTAAACATAATCCTTAAGGATATAAAAAATCTTTCCCTAGTGTATTCTAATTGTAGGGCAAGTATTATGGTGGCAGGCATGGTAACCCTTAAGACTAGATAAGAAAGCTCCCTTTGACCATTTTTTGAAATTATATTTGTCTTTCCAACTACATATCCCACCAGGATAAGTAAAAACAGAACTGAAACGTTTTGTAAGGTTAGAAAAAAGTCCATGGTTTAATTCCTTTCCTATGAAATCATTAGCTATATTCTCTATATTAATTGAAAACAATATAATAAATCAAACCATATTAGAATATTCTTTTATACATTTGTACCCATTATACAAATTCTTAAATTTAAACTTGTTGGCTCCTTATAAAGATATAAATTCCTTAAAGATTTAAAGTAAATTTATGTTATTATAGACTTATTGCTTAATAGGAGGAAGACCTATGGATAAAATAATAAAAGAAATTGAACCAACAATATATAAAAGTAAAAAAAATATTGCAAAGGGCAATGTATTTTATTTTCACGGTGGAGGTTTGCTATTTGGTACCAAAGAGGACTTACCTTCATATCATATAGATAGAATAACAGAATCTGGCTATAATATATATTCCTTTAACTATCCACTAGCACCAGAAACAAAACTTCCGGAAATAATGGATTTTATTGTTAAGGAAATAAACACATTTCAGAAGAAAACAAAGCTGCCATATTTTCTATGGGGCAGATCTGCAGGAGCCTATCTATCCTTATTGGCTCCACTGAAGGGTTTAGATAAAAAACCTAGTGGTATAATATCCTACTATGGATATGGGTTTTTAACATCAGACTGGTACAAGTTGCCTAATAGCCATTACCTTAAATATCAAGGAATTGACAAGTCCATGGCAGACAGCCTGATCCAAGATAAAAAAATCTATAGTTATCCAGTCTATCCTAGATTCCTACTCTACCTCTATACCAGGCAGAAGGGTAATTGGATAGACCATGTTTGGGATGGTAGCATGGTGGACTTTCTAAAGGAATATAGCCTTAATGATAGGGACCTGAGTGGCTATCCGCCTACTTTTTTAGCCCATGGTAGAAAAGACCCAGATGTTCCCTTTGAAGAAAGTATAAAATTATCAAAGTTAATTAAAAATAGTGAATTTCATAGCTTTACCACCGATGAGCATGATTTTGATAGGGATGTAAATAATAAAAATACTCTGGATTTATTGGATAAAACCATAACTTTTTTAAATAAGTATGTGATTATAAATTAGTTATCATAAAACTAAAATTAGTTTATTTTATACGAAAGAAACATATAATATAGATAAACAGAAGGTTTAGCCGATAAAAAAATATTCTTTAGTTTTTAATGAAAATCCCAATAAAAAATTCTGATAGGGAGGCTAACACAATGAAAAAGTTTTTTACACTTCTGCTTATTATAATTATAACTATGACAGTTCCGGCTTGCAGAAAAGATATTACACATCCTAATGGAAAAAATGAAAATCCAATACTGGAAAATTCAAAGGAACCTTCTGTAGAGACCCAGGAACCAGAACAACAGGAAAATCAAAAAAATGATGAAGGTCAAGAAAACAAAATTGTGCTAGAAAACCAGGCTTTTAAAATTTATCAACCATCACCTAATGAAGATATTGAAAGTAGTACCCTTGTAGTAAAGGGATTAGCTCGGGTTTTTGAGGCAACTATCCAATATGAATTTGAAGATGGACACTTTATTTTCGATAAAGGTCATACAATGGCTAGTGAAGGTGCCCCTGAATGGGGAGAATTTGAAATTAATATAGCAATTGATGAAAAAGCCAGTGGTCAAGCAAGGGTAATCCTTTATGAAGAGAGCATGAAAGATGGTTCAAGACTACACGAACTGCAAATACCAGTGAATATAATATCAAAGGAATAAACCCTTTAATTCAGACTATTGAAAATCCTTGGTCTTGTCATCCTGAACGATAGTGAAGGATCTTATAACCACAATTCAGATATGAAAATCCTATCTGAATTTTTTATACTAAATCAAAATCCGCCAAGGCAGTCTCTTTAGAAACTATAGGTATTTCCTCACCGAATTCAATGTAGTTATAACCCATTTTAGCCTTGTAAGCCCTGGCTTCCACTCCAGATTCTAATACTTTGTAAAATATTTCAGCAAACTTTGGATCTATTTCAAAATTTGCCCTAAAGTCTACAGCTTCCTCCCTAACTACTAAAAATATCACCATAGCCCTTTGACCTTCTTCTACCAACCTTTCTAGCTCTAGCAGGTGCTTCCTGCCCCTTTCAGTAGGGGCACCAGGAAAACTACATTTCCTTTTTTCCTTTATGTAATCTACACCTTTTACTTCCACAAAGAGTTTTTCCCCATTTTGTTCTACCACCATATCCAACCTAGAATTTCCAATGGTTACTTCCCTCTTTAAACTGTCTATCCTCTCCCAACCTTCAATCTTCCCCTCTAGAAAACCCATTTCCACTACCTTATTAGGGATTTGAGAATCTATATTTATAAGCCTTCCCCCGTGTTCTATGGTTATTAAATCATATTTTGTCTTTCGATTAGGATTATCAGATTTTAAAAGATAGACCTTTTTACCAGGTCTTACAATTTCCCTCATCCTGCTGGTGTTTTTCACATGGACATCTACTATTTGCCCATTTATATCCACTTTCGCTAAAAACCTATTAGGTCGTTCAACAAATATGCCCTCTACAAATTCTCCTGGATAAATATATTTCATATAATCTTCCTTTGTTAATAGTTAATTTTGCCTGGTACCACATTTGGGACAATATTCAAAGCCAGGCTCCAAGGGGTAACCACAATTATTACAACTTTTCCCCCTATTATAATTATCTGTAAGGGGGGTAAGGTCTGATGGGACTATATTAGGCTTATCCCCCCGCTCTATTGCCCTTCCCAAATCCTTTTCAATTGAATAAATACTGCCGCAGCAGGTACTTTTAATAAAGTATCTTTTATTCCACCTGAAAATAGGCAGGAAAAATAAGCTAAAATATGTATAAACCATAAAAGCTTCTAAACTTCCATAGGCACCACAACCAGGACATTCAGAAACCTGCCTAAAGTCTAATTCCTTTTCTTTATTAGATATTCCAAATATAAAAAACATGTTCTTTCCCCCTTTAAAGGATCTAAACCAAGATGCTTCACAAGTATGCTATAGGGCGGGTTTCAGCATGACAAAAACTGGAGTGTCATCCCGAGTCTAGCCTATTAGCATGCCCACGAGGGATCTTAAAACCTAGATTCCTCATAAGTATGCTATAGGGAAGAATTCGGAATGACAAAACCTGGATTATCATACCCATGCTTCATAAGTATGCTATAGGGTGGGCTTCAGCATGACAATCATCAACCCAGTTTGAATATATTCCAAAGGTAAAAAATAATCATCCTCTGTTAATTCATACTTAATTTCTATTTTAATACACCCCTTTTATATTTTTTATAGTAGTTCTTTTCGCAACTCTTGGGCAGGTTTTGGAGATAAATACCCTAGGGGTATATCGAA
>CAYMVC010000088.1:0-5941 GCA_964393755.1 uncultured Eubacteriaceae bacterium
TTGATACCCATTAAGATAAGGATTCCTAGGCTAAAGAAGGATGGTGCCTTTGGCTATATTAATTATCTTTGGATAAAGGAAATAAAAAAAGAGGGCAAATTTTGCCTTGTGTCATTTAAAAATAATACATCCCTGGAGATATTACAAAGCTACCATAGTGTTAAAGGTAAAATGGTTCAAGGAGCCTGGATACAGGATTGCTTTTTACCCCAATTTCAATACAAATTTTCCAGGGACCAGGAACTCCAATGTAGGGAAGAACTACAACATATAATAGGCAAATTAATGGGAGTATATAGGGAATTGTAAGTCTTCCAGTCTTAATGATATAATGGACAGAGATTAAAGGGTAGGGAGGAATTTCTTTGACTTCCTTAGAGGAAATAAAGGGCATAATCAATTCCATTATATATTACAATGACTTTAATGGCTATACAATAGCTGACCTTGACCGGGAAGGCCAATTAGTAACTATTTTAGGTTTTTTCCCTGAATTGCAAGAAGGGGAGGAAGTATCTCTTACGGGGAAGTGGATAACCCACCCCGAATACGGGTTACAATTTAAGGTGGAGGCCTTCAATGTGGCAATTCCCTCTTCCACTGAGGCAATAGAAAAGTATTTAGCTTCCGGTCTTATAAGGGGAATAGGTCCTGTAATAGCTAAGAGAATGGTAAATCATTTTGGTAAGGATACCCTGGACATTATCCAATTTCATCCTTCCAGGCTTAGGGAAATAGAAGGTATTGGAGAAAAAAAGTCCCAGCAAATATTAGAGTCCTATGAAGAACAACAGGGATTAAGAGAAGTTATGCTATTCCTTCAGAATTATGGTGTAACCCCTAGACATGCGGTGAAATTATATAAAAAGTACCAGGATAAGACTATTTCTACTATAAAGGAAAACCCTTATAAAATGGCAGAGGATATAGTAGGTATAGGTTTTAAAAAGGCTGACCAAATTGCAAGAAGTATGGGGATAGAATACAATTCTGACTATAGAATAACAGCAGGGGTAAAATACGCCCTATATCAAATTCACAATGAAGGACATACTTTTTGCCCAGAAGGGGACCTTATAGAAAATGCTGCGGAATTAATGGAATTAGACTATGAACAGGTGGAAGATTTATTAATGGATATAGTGGTAAAGGGCCACCTTAAATTAGAAATTATAGATGGGGAAAGGGTTTACTATTCCATTCCTTTTTTCAGGGCTGAGGAGGAGGTTGCCCTTAGGATAATATCCCTAGTCCTAACGGAAATAGATAAGACCATAATAGATTTAGATAAAAGAATTATGGAAGTTGAGAAAAGTAACAAGATATTACTTGCCAACAGCCAAAGGAAGGCCATAGAAGAATCTATGGATAACGGCCTCTTGGTCATTACTGGAGGACCGGGTACCGGTAAGACAACTATTATTAATAGTATTTTAGATATATTGGAAGGAAATAATGAGGAAGTTCTTTTGGCAGCCCCCACCGGCAGGGCAGCTAAGAGAATGGAAGAGGCTACAGGCCGGGAGGCAAAAACCATCCACCGCCTATTGGAATATGGATTTTCCAGGGAAGGGGAAGACCAAAGTTTCCAAAAAAACCAGGATTCTCCCCTAAAAGCTGATGTGGTCATTATAGATGAGGTATCTATGGTGGACATTTTACTAATGAATCACTTATTAAAGGCAATAGCCCCCGGGACTAGGTTGATTTTGGTAGGTGATGTGGACCAATTGCCCTCTGTGGGACCGGGAAATGTCCTTAAGGATATAATTGAAAGTGGCATAGTGAAGGTGGTTTATCTAAAGGAGATTTTTAGGCAAGCCCAGGAAAGCATGATTGTCTTAAATGCCCATAAGATAAATAGGGGGGACCTTCCCCAACTAAATATGAAAAATAAAGACTTCTTCTTTGATCGTGCCTGGTCTAAAGAAGATATTCTAAAGATCATAATAGAACTGTGTACCAGCCGGTTACCCAAATATAAGGGCTATGATCCCCTAGTAGATATACAGGTACTTACCCCTATGAAGAAGGGTCTTGTGGGGGTAAAACAATTAAATAAAAGTCTCCAAGAGATTTTAAACCCTCCCAGTAAGTATAAGGTGGAGAAACAAATAGGTGAGGATACTTTTCGCCAGGGGGATAAGGTTATGCAGATAAAAAACAATTACAATATATCTTGGATTGGAAAAGGGATAGGAGAAAAGGGAGAGGGAGTTTTTAACGGAGATTTTGGCATCATCCAAACCATTGATTTAGAAGAGGCTAGCCTTGTAGTTCTCTTTGATGAAGAAAAATTAGTGGAATATGATTTTAACCAATTGGATGAATTAGAACTTGCCTACTCTATTACTGTACATAAAAGTCAAGGGAGTGAGTTCCCGGTGGTGATTATGCCCATAAGTTGGGGTCCCCCCATGCTACTTACTCGAAACTTACTATATACGGCAGTTACTCGGGCAAAATCCTTAGTAGTATTAGTTGGGATGGAAAGATATTTAGCTAATATGGTAAAAAATGATTATATTAATAAAAGATATACTGGTTTAAGACAGAGAATAAGGTCAAAGCTAGAATTTATGGGGGAAAATTAAGGAGGGATAGCCTTGTCTACCTTTGCTGTTATAAAGGAATTATTAGGAGAATCCCTATTTCCCAGTGATGGTCGTTGCCTTTTCTGTAATAAATTACTAATATTTGAAAACTCACCTTTTTGTTTTACTTGCATAGAAAATATCCACTGGATTGGGGATAGGGTTTGCGAAAAATGTGGAAAGGAAGAACACTATGGCAATACTAGATTTTGCCGTGATTGTAATTATAACATCCATCATTACCACCAAGGGATAGCACTCTTTACCTATAATAGCCAAGGAAAAAGGATTATACAGGATATAAAATTCCAGGCTAATAAAAAATTAGGGAGATTTCTGGGAAATAAATTAGGGGAAAAAGTGAAAAGTATGGCTTGGCAAGAAATCCATATGGTTCTGCCAGTCCCCCTCCATCCAAACAGGCACAAAGAAAGGGGATTTAATCAATCCCAGGAGATAGCCAGGGGAATTATTAATAATATACCTTCAACCCTTGTAAGTGATCTATTAGTAAGGGTAAGGGATACACCCCACCAAACTGATTTGACTAAAAGCCAAAGGCAAAATAACATTAAAAATGCATTTGCCATAGAAGACAAGGAAATAGTTTCCGGAAAAACCGTATTATTGGTAGATGATGTATACACCACCGGATCTACAATAAATGAATGTGGCAAGGTATTAATGGATAGTGGGGCAGCCAGGGTTTATTTTGCTGTTTTAGCCATAGGACAGTGGTAGGGAACTATTGATATACTTTTGAAAAATGCTATAATTATTATTACATACGTATTAGGTCTGTGGTTGAAAATCGAAGCCAGTCGCAGGCAAAACGATCCACGTAAGATAGTTAAAATTAATTATTGAGCATGGTGCGGCTTAGAGGTAAGTCCAGCCAGTTATAATACTGAGAGAATTATGGTGATGGTAACCCCAGAGCTAAGGTTCCCGCTGGCGAGTGTGGGGGCAAAAACCAGGTCAGCTAAAAATGTATGTAAAAAGGATGGGATTTTTTATAAATTCCGTCTTTTTTTCTATAGAAGACTGAAAAAATTGTCGAATAAAATTTTTATTACCAATTCTTGCACAGGTTTTCCACATGGAAAAGGTCCTAAAGTCCACTTATCAACAGACTTATCCACTTTATCCACATATAATATGTCCACAATTATAAACTTATCAACAGGATCAAACAAATTAAATAATAATATGTCGGTATTTGTAATTAGGGCCAACTTACTATGAATTACATTTTAAAATTGAAAAATAATATTTTGTTGTGATTGATTAATTATCCCTTGGGTATAATATTATAAACACAATAATATTCACAATAATTTTCGAAGGAAGGATAAATTAGGATATGGGATAATAGGATAAAGCAAGACATTGAAAGGAGATGTTGTGGATGCGTTTAACAATTAGTGGAAAAAACATGGTGGTAACAGAGGGTATTAGAAGTATGTTGGAGAAAAAGATTCAAAAGCTAGATAAGTACTTTGATCCTTCAACAGATGTTACTGCAACACTAAGCGTGGAAAAGAATAGACATATTTTAGAAGTTACTATTCCTATCAATGGGGCTATACTTAGGGCAGAAGAATCTACAGATGATATGTACAGTACGATAGACAGGGTAATGGATAAATTAGAAAGGCAAATTAGAAGACATCGTACAAAACTAGAAAAGAAGTTAAAGAATGGATCATTTAAATATGATGTTAAGGATCTTCATCCTAAGGATGAGGAAAAAGAACCAAAATTAGTTAGGACCAAGAGGTTTGCTATGAAACCAATGCCTGTAGAGGAGGCACTTCTTCAAATGGAATTGCTAGGACATAATTTCTTTGTATTCTCTAATGGAGATACAGATGAGGTAAATGTAGTCTATAAAAGAAAAGATGGAAATTATGGTTTAATAGAACCAACCTTTTAAATAATTTTATTAAAAGCTCTCCTTTTAAATAAGGGGAGTTTTTTTTCCCCGATTCTTCATATAATAAGTTACAGGAAGGATGAAAGTTTTGAAAAGATGGTCTATTATTAGGAAATTCCATGAAATATAGTCTTTTATAGGAAAAGATATAAAAACTTTTTAAAAAAAAGAGGAAAATAAAAAGATTAATAGAAATATTAGAAGTAATGCTTTTAATGCTTTATTTTGGCAAAGTATTAGATTATTGAAGGGGGAAATGGAGTGACCGATGATAAAATAGATAATGATTTTTGTTGTGACATTGAAGACCTAATACTTAAGTTGCCTTCAATATTAAATTGTAAAGCTGTGATAAATGAAGAAGGTCAATTGGTGGAAATTCATATTTTAGCCAGCAATGTCCGTTCACCAAAACAAATTGCCAGGGACATCCAATCCTCCGTAATGGCAAAGTGGGGTATTCAGATTGATTATAAGATAATCTCCATTGCCCAGATAGAAGATGAAGGTGAAAGGAAAGTAAGGACTAATTATAAACTATCTATATTCCAGGTGGAGTATTCGGTAGAAGGAAATAATGGTGAAGCTGTTGTAACCTTAAAGTCTAAGGATAAGTCATATATAGGTAAGAAGAAAGGATTGCATACCCGAAGTGGGGTGACAAAATTAATAGCAAATGCTACCATTAGGGCAATAGAGGATTATATGGGAAGGGGTCCATGCTTTTCCATTGAAGATATAGAAAGAACCACGATTGCAAAAAAGGATGTGATATTGGTAGTGGTTACCCTCCTTACAAACTATGGGGAAAAGTATTTTGTAGGTGTTTCTTTTATCAATTCAGATATTTATAAGGGGATAGTAAAAGCTACATTAAATGCTTTAGATTCTTACATAGAGGAAATATAAAATTTTAGGCCGGCAATTATAAAATTTTTGAAGCGAAGCGAAAATGGCCTGTTTCATTATAGCGAGAAGCAGAGAATACTATAAAGGGGGCTATTTTTTGAAATCCAGATTAATGCAAGTTTTAATAACCATTATGGCGTTAATAATGGCTGGTGGTGCACATTTAAGATGGTGGTAGATTGATAAAAAGTTGTCGGCCTAATTTTAATAGAGGTGAAATGACATGGAGAACTTTACAAAAAAGACAAGATTATATATAGGAATAGTAATTATTGTTGGATTTATATTATCGGTATATTTAATTAAAAATTTCCAGGTTAATTTTAATTTAGATATATTTATATTTATAGTAATGGCTGTTATAGCAGAATCCCTTTTGATTCCCTTGCCAAATCAGGGGGGTGTATCTGTGGGTTTTGCTATAGTCCTTCCTAGTATTATATTTTTTGGTCCCGGTACCGCCATGTTGATTATATTATTGGAAAACCTATTGATGGTGGTA
>CAYMVC010000089.1:0-2190 GCA_964393755.1 uncultured Eubacteriaceae bacterium
AATTACCATTTTTGCTGCCCTTCTTGCTGTACCCCCAGATTTTATCGCTCCGGCATTTTTGTCTAATCCTTGTAAAAAACTCATCATTCCGGAGGAAAAACCACCACTAGATAGTAACTCATTTTTCCCCCTTAGAGCAGAAAAGTTTGTTCCTACCCCTGATCCTCCTTTAAATAGCTTAGTTTCTGTTACATATTGCTCGGATATAGAATGTTTACCCATTAATTGGTCAGCAATGGATACAATAAAACAGGCTGATGCTTGGGTCCGAGTATACCTATCTTGGCTTTCAAATACCTTGCCTTCTTCCTCGTTATAATAATAATGGCCATCAGGAGTGCCGGAAATGCCATAGCTTCTCTTTAATCCTGTATTAAACCATTGGGGGGAGTTAGGTGCCCACATCTGACTTAAAAATCCATAGGCAAGTTCATCATAAAATATCTGCCATTGGTTTTTATCCTCAATAAGACCTTCTTCCATAAGAGCATCTGCCCAAAAACCTACCAGCCTATCGGTCACCTCCCTCATACTTCTTTCATAGCCTACCTTATTGGGGACTCCTGCCTTCCTAAAATATTTACTGGCAATAATATTACAGGCATTCTGGCTATATGTAACAGGAAATTCTAAATCCTTCATGTCCAATATCACCTTACCTGTTTTCCAGTTCTTCATAAATACATCTACACTCTTCCATTCAAATAAATCGTAAACAGTTTTTCCACCTTCAACCTCTAACTCCTGGGTAAATTTCCTTACCAATAACTCTTCCAAGCCTGCTCCTCCTTTATGATCAACTACATTTTAAAATTGATAATTCAAAAAACTACATCATATATGTATACTGCTTTTACATTATACCATATATAGTGGTAAGTTTATATCCTTGATGTAAAATTTATTTTTAGATATAATCCTAGTATACTAAAAATTTAAAGGAGAATAAATATGAATAAGCTATTTATAAAATGGATTTCCTATCCCAATGATTTATCAGATGCTTTTTTTATAAGGACAAAGGTCTTTGTAGAAGAACAGAATTGTCCTCCAGAATGGGAATTTGATGATACGGATAAGGTTGCTAATCATGTGCTTTTCCAAGATGAAAATAAAAAACCAATAGCAACTGCTAGGGTTTATAAAACCGATAATAACCAAGGAAAAATTGGAAGAATTGCAGTTTTAAAAGAATACCGAGGAAAGGGATTTGGTGCTCTAATAGTGAAAGAATGTATGAGAAAATTAGAACACCAAAATTATTCTGAAATTTTAATTCACGCCCAAACCTATGCAATTCCCTTTTATGAAAAACTTGGATTTACTGCCTTTGGCAAGGAATTTATAGAAGACGGTATAACTCATATTAAAATGTTATACAAAAAGAATTAAGGATCAGCTTCTAAGATAACCTCCACTAAATATTGTTTTTTCTCCTTCTTTAAAGGAATATAATTTTCCTCTATAGGTTTTCCGTCAATTTTTATATTATTTCCACCTTTATTAATGCCGTGGGGGTTTAATACATGAATGATATACTGACTATCTTCATACCTATAACTTAGTTTATATTCCTTCCAATCTTTAGGAATACAGGGATTGATATATAATTTATCACCCCTGGGTTGTAATCCTAAAATGTATTGTATCCCTATCGTATACATCCAACCTGCCGCTCCTGTATACCATGTCCATCCCCCCCGTCCGATATGGGGCGGTGCTGCATATACATCTGCCGCCATAACATAAGGTTCCACTTTATATGTGGCACATTCTATTTGGGTACGGCTATGATTTATGGGATTTATTAAATTGAAATATTCTACAGCTTTTTCCCCTTCTCCCATCATTGCAAAAGCATTTATCACCCAGGTAGCTCCATGGGTATATTGACCACCATTTTCCCGTACTCCAGGTACATAACCCTTTATATAACCTGGCTTTAATTCTCCATCATCAAAGGGGGGTGTAAATAATAAAATCAGCCCCTCATTCTTCTTTACTAGGTAATGTTCTACAGAGTTCATTGCCTGTTCACTTCTTTCCTTGTCTCCCCCTCCAGATATAATGGCCCAGGACTGGGCAAGTGAATCAATCATACATTCGTCATTTTCAATAGATCCTAAAGGAGTTCCATCATCAAAATATGCCCTCCTATACCAATTTCCATCCCAACCATTGGCTTCAATG
>CAYMVC010000089.1:2200-5912 GCA_964393755.1 uncultured Eubacteriaceae bacterium
CTCCTTCTTTAATTGGCATAGGGGTATAAAACGGTTTAAAATCCGATATAAAAACCATCCTAGCCAGATGCTTTCCCCCTTCCCCTTATTGCCAACTGTACTCATGCCATCATTCCAGTCCCCTGAACCCATAAGGGGTATCCCATGGTCTCCAAAATTTAACCCCCTGTCAATAGCTCTTATGCAATGTTCATAAACTGTGCCAGAATATTCGGAAATCCTAGGTATTCCGTATCTTTCATCCTGTCCTTCTTCCAAAGGATCATCCTCCAGATAAGGTATTTCTTCCTCTAAAATGCTATAATCTTCAGTTTGCTCTATATATTCAGTCACACCTAAGGGAAGCCATAGCAAATCATCGGAAAATCGGGTACGAATTCCCTTATCTTCCGGTCCAGGATGCCACCAATGCTGAACATCCCCTTCTATAAATTGATGGGCACAATTAATTAATATTTGTTCCCTAGTCGCCTGGGGGAAAACTGGTACAATGTTCATAGTATCCTGGAGTTGGTCCCTGAATCCATAGGCCCCACCAGATTGGTAAAAAGCTGTTCTTGCCCATAGCCTACAGGCTATTGACTGGTATAATAACCATCCATTTAAAAGATAGTCCATTGAAATATCTGGTGTACTTACCTTAATCTTCCCTAATAGATTTCCCCAATAATTTTTTGTTTCTCTTAATATCTTTTCTAGAAAGTCTATGTTTTTATGTTTTATCAGTAAATTCTTTATTTCCCCAATATCTTTCCCATAAGCCAATAGAAAGCTTATATCCTTTTTTTCATTTGGCTTTAGTTTAATATCTATTTGAATTGCCCCGCAAGGGTCAAAGCCTCCCCCCACCCTATTAGACAATTTTGCCCTCTTTAATCCTTCCGGACTAATTAGATTCCCCCTTACTCCAATAAACTCTTCATTATCTCCGGTGTAGGTTTTAATTGTTTCTGAACAAGAAATGCCCACAAAGGAATCGGGGTATTCTGTATTATAGGGGTTTTTTATTAAAATACATTGTCCTTCCTCATTCCAATCGCTAACAATAAAGGGTAGGGTAATATCAGGACTTACACCCAATACAGGTTTTATATAATAGGTTAAACTTAATTTTCTTTCTTTCTTACTGTGATTATACAATTTTATTAAGCTTATCTTTACAGACTCTTCCAAAGGTACATACATTATCAGCTTTTGTTGTATACCATTACTATCATGATGAAATTCAGAATAGCCCCAACCGTGATGAATAGTGTATTTGCCCTCATCCCTAATAGGAAGGCCAGTGGGTGTCCAAATACATCCATCTTCCTCATCTCTAATATAAATAACTTCAGAAATAGGATCTGAGGTCGGATCATTAGACCAGGGAGTAAGTTTATTTTCCCTACTATTTTCTGCCCAGGTAAAGCCAGACCCATTCTCTGATACCTGAAAGCCAAAGTCAGGATTGGATATTACATTAATCCATGGGGTAGGTGTCTGGAGATTATCTTTTAATTCAATTATATATTCACTTCCATCTCTGGTGAAACCTCCATAACCATTATAAAAAAACAAGTCTTTTTCTTCTTCCCCTATTGGGGGATAATTTTCTATTGGGCTTTTGAAGTCTTTAATTGGGGGAAGATAGGACCTTTCCTTATCTATTTTTAATTGACTTGCAATATTCCCCCCATCACCCCTTAAAATAAATCTAGCTATGCTAAATAGGAGTATATAATCTTCTTTAGGCAATATATATGCATTTAATATAAAAATCCCACCATATTGATTAATTAAATTTCCACAACCTAAGTTAAATATTTCTTCCTTTAACATCTCCTCCATAGGTTTATAATAACTACTTTCATCCTCATTAAGTAGAATTAAATCTACCTTTAACCCCTTTATTCTCCAATATTTATGTGCCTTTATTAATTGCTCTACCATATCCATTTCATGAATAGCTGAAACTGAAATCAAAATAATAGGTAAATCGCCGGATATACCGTAGGACCATAGATTATTCTGTCCCTGGGTATTTTGTTTTAAATAATCAGTCTGCTTTCTCCTTAAAGGACTTAATTTTAAAATATGAGACATCATATCCTGGTATAATGTAATTTCCTTATGACCCATATCTAAATTCTGAACTTGAATTTGATTTCTTATCCTTGATAGTTGGAAGGCTTGTTTTATGGATAAAGACTCACTAAATTTTGAACCAAGCAATTGAACCTCTTCTCTACTTTCACCTACTCCATTTACAAAGGTTATTATTATACTGTTTTGTCCTGGTATCTTCACCTTAGACCTTAGACTTATTATAGGGTCTAATACTGCACCTATACTGTCTTCTAAAGGTAAATGCAATCTCTCTGCATTAGACAAATCTCTAGCCCTGCCAATAAATTTATTTCGGGATGTTTCATATTGAAAGTTTCCTATTCTTTGGCCATCTATAGTTAAGATATGGAAGGACCAATTTTCTTTTTGAATTTCCCCCCGTGGCCTTCTAGAGGCAATTATCCCATCTATATCCTCCATTTTTTCTGTTCTTACAAATAAATTATTAAATGCGGGATGGGCTATATCTGCCGATTGAGGTGCTAAAACTAATTCCTGAAAACTCGTGACTTCCAATTCTTGTTCAAAGGTATCATGGTTAGTAATTGTCAACCTTCTTATTTCAACAGGATGTTCTGGAGATATTACTATTTCTGTATGGCACTCAATATTACCATCTTTTCTAATAAATACTCCCTTATCCTCAGAAAAAACTGTCCTATATTTATCTGCCTGTTTACCTATAGGTTTTTCTGTAGTAGACCAAATTTCATTGTTTTTTAGGTTTTTTATGAATATGAAACTACCAAGATTACTATCAAATCCCTCCCTCCACCTTGTTACTTGCATATCTCCAGCTACACTGTATCCTGTACCATAGTTTGTTAGAATTAACCGATAAAAGCCATTGGTTAGAATATGGTAGTGGGGATCCTGTTGGTAATCTAATTCAAATACTCTTTCAATATCAACTTCCTTAGACTTTCTATCCTCCTGATCCATTGGTTGAATTTCTTCCTTATAGTCCTTTGTGGTTATTACCCCTAAGGGAACCTTTTCTTGTAGTAAACTTTCCCCAGCCATTATCATAGGATGACTATGAAATCTCTTTTTCATTATATTATTATTTAACATATTGTTTAGTACCATAATACCCATACCCTGATGATGGGCCATGAAGCTTTGGATAATCATTTTTTGTCGGCCCTGGGGTAAACGTTTTAGTGTATAGTCCACAGCTTCGTATAATCCATATTTGCCTTCTAAATCTGATCCTATTAATTCATAGATATTATTCATAGCCTCTATTGGTGCTATGGGCAAAGCTAATAAACTGGAATAAGGTGAAACCACCATATCAGTTTTTAAACCTCTCTTTAAGCCAAGTTCTGGTACTCCAAAAGCTTTATATTGGTAGTTTAGAGACAGGTCAAACGCAAAATATCCAGACTCTGAAGTTCCCCAAGGTACCTTTCTTTCTCTACCATACTTGATTTGTGCAGCTACTGCTGTATTATAAGTTTCAGATAACAATGTATTCTCGTAATGTTTCATTATAAGTGGGGGCATTAAGTATTCAAACATCGTACCAGTCCAAGATACTAAAGATTGGTAGCCATTCACCTTAGTTAATGCCCTACTAAGCTTAAACCAATGCTTTTTA
>CAYMVC010000090.1:0-5880 GCA_964393755.1 uncultured Eubacteriaceae bacterium
TGTAAGGTCTAATGCATTTATTAATAAGTAATCTACTTCTCCTACTGCCTGGTCTTTAGAATTTAAAATTATTTGTTGACCAAATATTTCTTTCCTATTTTTAATTGCTGGTAAGTGGGATTCTAAATGTTTATCGAAGTTCATAGCAGAATCCAATGTTGGAAAATAACATAATAAATGAACCTCCTCCTTTGAATTCACCTCTATTCCAGGTATAATGAGTATTTCCCTGTCCTTTGATATTTCAAAAATCGCAGGCAAGTTTTTTGCTGAATTGTGATCGGTAACAGAAATAATATCCAATCCCTTCAGGAGGGACATGTTAACAATATTATTAGGGGTCATGTCTTTGTCCCCACAAGGAGAAAGGGCGGAGTGAATATGTAGATCGTATGCCCATTGACCTCCATTCATATTTTATATTCCCCTCTCTGACAAGAGCTTTGCAATTTCAAAAGAATTTAACTGACTTTTTAAAATTGCTATGTCCTCCTCCATTGCCTTTTCTATTGTTTCCTTCTCTACATCTATATCTTCCGGCACAATAATACAGGAAAGTTCCAATAAAATTCCAATCGCAACAATATTAACATGAGTTTGAACCGTAATCCACAGATTACCTTTTTGAGCATGAGCCATAACCCAACTCAATAAATCACCACAATATCCACCGGTTATTTCCCTGTCCCCTTCCACATTTGGGGTAATAAGTTGAAATTCCGACATTTGATATAAATCATTCACCTTCATCAATTTTCCCCTCCTCTATTTTTCCCTTTAAAATATTAGGTGGAACCTTTATAAATAAATCCAATAAGTCCCTTGCCAAATGCTCCAATTCATCCTTTAATAGGAATATACAGTCCACTTCCTTTGCATAGCCTTTTACTATATCCTCTGCCAATGATAAACAGGAGGGCGAACCGCAAGAACCACAATCTAAACCAGGTAACTTCTTAAAAACTTCTTCAATTTTTTCTGCCTTTTTTATAGCAATAGAAATATCATCATCTAATGGAGGAGACATTCTAGGGGTCAACTCACCAGAAATATGTAATATGCCACTATTATAATAATCATCAATTTCTTCCTGCGAAAAATCATTTTCTAAGACTGATTTGGTGGACATTTGGTAAATTCTTTGTTTGGCTATAAAATTATTTTCTGCTACCAACGCACCTCCTACACAACCCCCTCTACAGGCTAAACCTTCGAAGAAGTCTACATCTTTTAATTTGCCTCTTTCAATTTGTTCTAATACTCTAATAACACTTTGTATTCCATCCACATTTATATAACATACACCAGTCAAAAACTTACTTTCTCCACCGGTTCTAGCCCAATTTATCCCTACCTTGGAAGATCTCTGAAGGTTTTCTACTTTCTCTAAGCGTTTAATGTTTTTACATACTTCCATATATATATCTTTTATAGCAAAAGCACCATTTACTGCAGATTTCTTTTCTTTAGAATCTATAGGTTTTTTTATAGAAGTTATTTTTGCTGGACAGGGACTTATAAAAAATATTCCAATATCCTTATCCTTTAACCCTTTTTCCTTTAATTCCTTTCTTGTAAGTCTGGCCTCAACCTCCATAGGCGATTCCAATTTAATTACATTTGGCAATAATTCTGGAAACCTAACTTGAATAAGTCTTAAAATTGCTGGACAAGCTGAAGAAATAGCAGGAAACTTGTTTCCCTCTTTTTTTAATTCTTTATTTAGTACCTTGCCTATAATTTCCGCACTATAAGCAGACTCACGAACTTCATCAAAACCCATATTTTTGACGGCGGTTAATATTTCATTAATAGTAACATCTCCGCCAAATTGGCTAATAAAAGTGGGATCTATCATGGCTACCTTGTATGGGTATTTCATAACATCTTCCATAGTATCTGCAATTGCACCCTTTGCATTATAAGGACAGACCTTTATGCACTCTCCACAGTCTATACATTTGTCATCTATAATAATAGCCTTTCCGTTTCGTACTCGAATTGCCTGGGTAGGGCAACTTTTAATACATATTGTGCATCCAACACATTTAGATTCATATAAAATAACTGAATGCGAATATTTATCCATTTCCATCCCCCAAATTCCATCTAGTAGTTAAAGACCATTACTATCTTTGTGCCAACACCCATGGTAGAATTTATTTTAAACTTATCAGAACACCTTTTTATATTTGGTAATCCCATTCCTGCACCAAATCCCATTTCCCGTATTTCATTTGTTGCCGTTGAATACCCCTCTGTCATTGCTAAATCTATATCTTTAATTCCAGGACCTATATCCTCCACATTTATTGTAACCTTATTTTTATCTATATAGGCTTTAATACATCCCCCCAAAGAGTGAATTACTAAATTTATTTCCGCCTCATAAGTAGCAATAGAAATCTTTCTTATAAGGCTATTATCTAGTCCAATACTTTGTAATATCTTTTTAATCTTGCTTGAAGCATTCCCCGCTGTTAAAAAGTTCCCTCTTTCTATATTAAAATCTAATAACAATGTGTTTTCTTCCACTAATTTCTCTCCTTATCCTATTAAATTAGTACTTATGGAAAGTATATAGGTATTATTATATAATTAGCCACTATATAGCCTATACCTAAAGCTAAAACTGGCAATATGATGAAAAATAAAATTATATGAAATATATTTTCCCTTTTTGTTTTCCTTTTCCTATCCATCCTATTTAATCTCATATCTATATCCTTTTCCTTAAATCCAATATAGAAATTAGCGGAAATACTTTAATTTCAAAAACAATGCATTACATATTAATTCCTCTTTATTTTCTTCTTTTAATATATATAAACTTCTACTTAAATTATTAAATTCCTTTATTATTTGTTAAAAACTTGGCACTAGAAAGTGGAGATAGGTTTTAAACAAAAAAATGCTGGGTTGATATCCCAACTTTTTCAGTAAATCGTTATTTATTTGGTATAAATCCTTTCCCCAATATTTAATGTGGTTAATTCCATTGACTTTTAAATATTATAACAATATAATATATTTTAGTGAAGTGTGCGAGGGTGGTGGAACTGGCAGACACGCAGGTTTGAGGGACCTGTGGCGCTACGCCATGTGGGTTCGAATCCCATCCCTCGCACCATTTTATTATTAAGTTATCTTCCGATAGGGATGGGTGAGAACCCACTAAAAGCCCATAGAACAAGAACTACATATAATCATTATATCTTTTAAATATAAAGTTTAAGACATAGATAAAGCAATGATGCCAGTCGGGCTCCGACTTCGAATCCCATCCCTCGCACCATTTATATTTTATTAGCTTATCTTTTGATCACCTTTATTTATATTTTATAAACCATTCTTCAATATTATTAAATATATTATAGTCTGTAGGGCTTATCGGACCTTTTATTCTCTTATTTACAATTAATGCCGAGGACTTAAAATATAAGTTTATATAGGGAAGATCTTCCGATAATTTGGATTGCAAATCTGAATATACCTTTTCCCTTTCCTCTTCAGTCTTATGTCTTGATGCTTCATTTAGCAATTTGTTTATTGTATTATTTCTATATGAAATAAAGTTTTGTCCTTCATTAATTTCCTCTGAATGAAAGGCAAATGTCAAGTCAGGTATAAAGGATAAATCCCATCCGGTGAGTATTGCATCAAAGTCTTTCTTTTTAATGCTTTCATTAATTTTTTCTGATGATAATTCTTTAATATTAACATTTATTCCTATAGCTTCTATTGACTTTTTAATCATTTGGGCTTCCTGGATTCTTAATTGGTCCCCACCCTTTACCAATAATTCAAATTCTAATTTATTTTTCTTTTTATCCTGTTTCTTTTCTTTTTTAGTTTTATTATTGCCTCCTTCCCCCTCATCATCATCCAATAATTTTTCCCAACCGCTTTCAGAAACTAATCTTTTGGAATCATTCAAATTGTAGCTCAAGGTTGAAATATCCTTATCATATAACCATGAATGGGGGGGTATTGGTATATCAACAATTCTACCCTGACTTAAGTACAATTCTTCTAGCATATCTTGTCTGTCAAGTGATAATTGAATTGCCTTCCTAATATTTCTATTTTTAAATATTTCCCTTTCATGGTTAATAGCAATAAATTTATATTTTTGTGTATTATATGGATATATTGCTAAACTTTCATCTTCGGTAAAATGGCTCCAATTATTATCCATAGCCCTTAATATATCTATTCCCTTTGTTTCAAATGTTTTAACTATTTGATCTTTTTTACCCATAAGCCCTATATTTATATTTTCTATATAGGGTAGCTTTCCCCAATAATCATTATTAAGTTCTAATGTAATTTCCCTGCCTTGTATATATTTATTTAATTTATAATAACCTGTGCCAATAGGGGTCCATTTATTGGCAGTCATTACATCCTTAGGTTTTTTATACCTATGAGATGGAATTATAGGGAAAATAAATACCTCCAAGTTTCCGCTTTGATTACCTAAAAGATTTATCTCCACCTTATGTTCATCTAATATTTTGTATGATTTCACATTTTTTACATATTGGCTATATGGAGAATCTACATCCTTACTTTTTAATACATCTAGTGTAAAAGCTACATCTTTTGCAATAAAGGGTTCTCCATCTTGCCAGGTAACATTTTTTCGCAAATTAAATATTATTGTTTCCCCATTGTTTTCTATTGCCCAATCCTCTGCCAATAAGGGTTTTGGTCTGTGTTCATCATCTAAAGTTATTAAGGATTCAAAAATTAATTTTAATATATGATAACCATCCTCCTCTTGGCTAATTATTGGATTTAAATGTGTAGGGGTAAAGGCTCCTAATGAAAGGGTCCCACCGTTAAGGGGAGTAAGGGGTTTTTCTTCTTCTATTGGCTTTTCTTCTTGTTGTATTTCTTCTAATGGACTTTCTATGTCTGTATTACATGAACTTGAAATTATAGCAAAAATTATTATAATAAATAATAATTTAAACTTTGTTACCGCCTTCATCAAATCCTTTCTCCTCCTTATACTAATTATACCAATGGTATCTTAATTTTTTTTCTAAATCACCTATACTTCCCCCATTATCTATTATGATATCTGCAAACTTTAATTTATCTACCATAGGCATTTGACTATTTATTCTGCTTAAAGCCTCTTCCTTAGAAAAGTTATTTCTTTCCATTAGTCTTTTTAATTGGGATTTTTTATCTAGATATATTAGCCAAACCTTATCTACCATATCAATAAGATTTTCTTCAACTAAAAGGGGACTATCGTAAATTATTTTATCCTTTCCCCTCCTTCTTTCATATTCGAATAGGGAAATTGCCAAAGCATTAATTTTCGGGTGTAAAATCCTGTTAAGTATCTTTAACTTTTCCTTGTCACTAAAAACTATTTCCCCTAATCGTTTTCTATTTAGTTCTCCATTATTTTTTAATATTTCTTTACCAAAAGTTGTTGTAAGCTCAACAAGGGCAAGTTGGTCTTTTTCTACCACCTTACGAGCAAGGCAATCCGCATCAATAATGGTGGCACCAAAGGTTCTTAATATAGTAGAGGCAGTACTTTTACCGCTGGCAATTCCCCCCGTTAACCCTATTATTTCCATCTTAATTTACTCCCCTTAGTTCTTTATTTTGTTTCATACCAGCTTTTCCCGTGGGTAATATCTACCTTTAATTCTACCTTTAACATAGCTGCCTTGGCCATCTCTTCTACCATTATTATTCTTGCCTCTTCTAGCTCTTTTTCCGTTGCTTCTACTATTAATTCGTCATGTACCTGCAATATAAGCTTAGATTTCATATTATTTTCCTTTAATCTTTTGTAAACATTTATCATTGCAATTTTAATAATATCTGCAGCAGTTCCCTGTATGGGAGTAT
>CAYMVC010000091.1:0-3865 GCA_964393755.1 uncultured Eubacteriaceae bacterium
TTATTTACCATATTTTCAACAACATTTATTTGAAGATAAACCATATCCTTATCTATAATAGTAGCAGCTGGCTGACTATTGCTTGCTATTTGACCTTTATGGACATTTAATGTGGCAACCACTCCAGCTATTGGAGCCTTAACAATTGTATTATCCAAACCACTTGCAGCTTGCTCATAAGATATTTCCGCTTGACGCAGTTGATTTAAGGATTGCTGATATGATATTTCAGCTTGGTTTACTTGACCCTTAAGTGCATCAAAGCTCTTTTCACTTGCACCGAGTTCTGCTTGTTCCAGTTGACTTTTGGAAATTGCTCCTTCGCTATAAAGCTTTTCCATTCTTTCTAAATTTAATTTTGCATTTTCAATCTTTTCAAGGTTTAAATCGTAATTTATATTAGCTGAATTTACACCATTTTCAGCCTGCGATACACCTTTTTTAGCTAGTTGAACAGCATTTGCCGCTTGCTCAACACTTTTTGCTATATCTTCCTTATCTATTGTAAAAAGAATAGTGTCCTTTTCAACTACATCACCAAGAGATACATTTACACTACAAAATATTGTAGATATTGGACCAGATAGAGTTGCCTTGTTAGACTTAGAAGAAAAATCTTTTTCAGGTGAAGGTGGAAAACTATACTTAGATAAAAATATTATAGATGAAATTATTTTCATAAAAGAAGGTGAATTTAATGAAGTTGAAGGGGCTAAAACATTAAGAGTTATAGGTAATGTTGAAGAAATAAGTGGTACATCTTTACTTTCATATGAAACAATAGAAACAGTTTATGAAAATATTAGAGAAACAGAAATAATAACTTCATTTTTAACTGAAAACTTAAATACCATTCCAGCAAATAGGTTTTTAGATGCATTAACTTATGAAAAAACTAAATTTTTACCAATCTATTTTTTTCTCTTTGAAGATAATCTATCAATAAGTGACTTTATAGATATTATAAACTCAAGTGATAGCATGGAAAACAATCAAAAGGAAAAGTTAAAGGAAAGGATTAATGAAAATAGAAATTATAGGAATACTTTAGATAATAAAATAATAGACGAAAATACTTATTTTATAGATATGGAATCCTTTAATAAGTTTATTGAAAAAGACAATAAAGCCTTAAGTAAGAAGAGAGCATTATTCTATAATTTAATTTTATCAGATGATGCAGATTATATTAAGTTATTTATAAATTTATATTCAAAAGAAATTTGTGAAGCTATATGTGGGTTAAATGAAGATCAAGTTATGAGTAAGAAAGACTTTATTAAAAATTTATTATCTGATATCTATAGATTATTTTATAGTGATAATACAAGTATTAGAACAGCTTTTAGATATACTATTTCTTTTTTAGATGAATTATTATATAAATCTAAAATTCCTGAAGAATAATTAAACTTCATATTATTTAAGATAATCCTTTTGGGTATAATTTAAGTAAGATATTACAGAATTGCAAGCAGGGTATGTGTTCCCTCAACACATACAATTTTATAAAATCACCTAACGGTAATTTATAAAATTTAGCTTGTTGGGCTTCATCCCAAACCCGATTGGGGATACTCCCCAAACCCCTAAAGAAAATTAAGGAACACAATAGCACAATCAAATCAAAACCATATTTGATAGAGCTATTATGATTTTAAAATAACCTTAAAGATAGAAAATCTTACTCAATTTTTCTATTCTTTAAAGTTATCTAAAGATAAGGAGTGAAAGATTATGGCTAATAGAGTAAGAAAAAATGAATTAAAAGTCTATCTTTCAGATGAAGAGCAGGAGATAATAAATAAGAAAATTGAAGAAGCAGGAATAAAAAACAAGAGTGCATATGTAAGAAAAATGCTTTGTGATGGTCTAATAATAAATGTAGACTTATCAATAATTAAAGATCATAATAGTCAAATTAGTAAAATTGGAAATAACTTAAATCAAATAACAAAACAACTAAATGGACTTAATTATATTGATCCAGAAGATGTAAGAAGAATAGAAGAAATCAGTAAAGAAATAAAAAAGATGCAAAGAGAAATCTTGATGAATTTTCAACGGCTAATATAATTAGATGAATATATGTAGATAATGACGTCATAAATTAGCGAGATACATAAAACATTATATTTGGAAGGTGTGGTATTAAAATGATTATATTAGGTATTGTAGCAACAATAATTGTTGGAGTATTTGGTTCTGCTATTGGATATGAAATGAATTTTGATGAATTAGGAGCGATATTATCAATTGCCACTATGGGTGGATTTATTATGGCAGAAATCAGAAGAAATAAAAAATAATTATTGAATATGTGGTGGTATGTTGTAGTTAATGCATATTCTTAATACTCTCTGACATTGAAAGGAGCTGAGATAAGTGGCAGTAACAAGATTATCTAAAATAAAATCGAGTGCATCAAGTTCAACTAATAATACTTTAAAAGGTAGACTGGATTATATTATAAATAAGGATAAAACAAATAATAAAGAACTTGTTTCAGCTTTTGAATGTGAAGTAGACACTGCCTATTTAGAATTTGCCTTAAATAAAAATTTTTATGAAAATATAACAGGAAATGAAACCAAAAGAAATGGGGATGTCCTAGCCTATCATTTAAGACAGGCTTTTAAACCAGGTGAAGTAGAACCAGAATTGGCCCACCAATTAGGAATAAAACTTGCCAAAGAATTTACCAAAGAGAACCATCAATTTGTAATAGCCACCCATGTAGATAAGGCACATATACATAATCATATAATTTTTAATTCTACTAATTTAAATTCAGAAGGTAAATTTAAAGATGAGTGGAGATCTGCCAAGGATGTAAGAAAAATAAGTGATAAATTATGTTTGGAAAATGATCTATCAGTAGTAGAACCTAAAAATGAAAGAGGACAACACTACAAAGAATGGGAAGAAAATCAAAAGGGTAAAAGTTGGAAGCAGCAGATAAAAGATATACTGGATGAAGCGATAGAAAAATCTAAGGATTATGATGAATTTTTAATAATAATTAAATCTAAAGGAATAGAAGTAAAGACAGGAAAACATATAGCTTTTAAATTAGAAAACTTAGGCCAACAAAGATTTACAAGGGGCAAGACTTTAGGATCTGATTATACTGAAGAACAACTTAAGTTTAGGATAGAAGAAAGAAATAAAAACAGGTCCAGATTTAGAAGGACAAGCATAATTCCACAGAAAATCAAAGGAAACTTATCAGGAATAAATAAGAAGGTTTACACTTTGGAACAACAATTATATTTCAAATCAAGGAATGAAAAATACAAGGATGTAAAAGATTTAGCAGAAACAATTCTTTTACTTAGAAATGAGAAGATAGATAGAAGAAGTGATATTGATTTAAGGATCAAAGAATTAAACTCTATGGCTAGTAAGATTAATAAGGATATAAAGGAACTAGAAGATAAGTCTAGATCTTTTAATGAAGTAGCCAAATATCTAAGCACCTATAATAAATACAAAGATTTATATAAAAAATATGAAGATACAGTATTTAATAAAAAGAACTTCCATAGAAAAAATGAAGGAGAAATTCTATCCTTTGAACACGCAAAATCTCAGTTAGAAAAATTAAATATAGATTTAAATACTGATATAGAAAAGGTATTATCAACTTCAAAGGATTTTAATAATGAAATAGAAAATATAAATAAAGACTTTAAAAATCTTCAAGATAGAGTAAACAAAATAAGAAATGCAGAGAAGAAGATAGATGAAATAATAGGGAATAGAGACAAAATTAAGGATACAATTATTAATAAAGATATTGAAAGATAGGGACTTCATTATTATATTAAAATAAAAGAAAGGAGTTTTAAAATGAAGGTAATAG
>CAYMVC010000091.1:3875-5799 GCA_964393755.1 uncultured Eubacteriaceae bacterium
TCAAAAATCCAACATTTAATAACCACTGGGTAAATAATATTGAAATTACTAGAGTTAAGATCGATACATTAAAGAATAGGAATAATAGAAAAGAAATTAAACTATATGGAAAAAACAATAGATTTGAGTATGAAGTATTAATATGGTTTAGAGAAGATTATTTTATTAATGGTGGTATGATAAAAAGGGTTAAAGCTAAAAGAGGGTTAGGTTATAGATTAGTATACTCTGATGATGGATATTTTGATATATACTTGAGTGTTAAGACTAGTATTCCAGAACTTAAGGAAATTCATGATAAAAATGAGTATTATGTAATTAATCAGAGAAAATCTAATAAGGTCTTGGGGGTTACAGTGAAAATGAAAATTTCAAATAAAGATCTGAGAAATATCCATCCTTATTTAGAAATTCCTAGACCTGAAAAGATGCATAAAGATATATATAAACATAAAAAGTTTTATTATGGAGGTAGCTGTTCTCCAAGATAAGTTTATTGATATTGTAAAAGTTGCATCAAGAAAGTATCATTGGAATATGATTCAAGCAGGGTATGAAATATTAAAGCTAAATAAAAAACAGATATAGAATTATTAAAAACTTAAGGTAGTATCTTTTCTTCTAAAATCCTTTATTTTAAAAATATAATATAAAGTATGAAGTTTTGCTTTTATAGGAGGCTACATAAAAATGGAAAAAAGAATAATGGAAATGAATAAATTAATTAATAAGTTTATTTTTTAAATTATGGCAATTAATTAATGAATGGGAAAATAAAGAGGGGGTTTGAGAAAAAAATAAAAATAGAGAGTCCAAACTTCATCAAGAATAAATGGATAAGTGAAATTAATATAACAGGGGCTATGGTGCAATTAAAAATTTTGAACAGAGACTTAAGAAGCATACATCCCAGTTTGCAAATTCCAAAGCCTGAATATCGCCATAAGGATGTTTATACTCATAGAAAATTTTACTCTGGAGGGAGTTGCTCTCCGAAATAAAGGCATAGTAGCGTGGCTAGTATAAATTATAAAAAGGTGATAATTTCATTAAAAGGAGGCAAAAGATGACTTACCAATCAGAAGCACAACTAGAAAGCAAGTTAATAGATTTATTAGTAGATGGTGGATACAAAAGAATATACATAAGGAATGAAGAGAATCTAATTAATAATTTTAGAGAACAACTTAATATATTTAATATGAGAAATTTAGATAATAATCCATTAACTGATTCAGAATTTGAAAGGTTTTTAACTCAGATTAACGGAAAAGGTATATTTGAATCTGCTAAAATACTAAGGATGAAACAAGAATTAACTAGAGATGATGGGAAAAAGGTATTCCTAGAATTAATGAATACTAGAGAATGGTGCAAAAATAACTTTCAAGTTTCTAATCAGACCACTATGGAAGGAAAATATATAAATAGATATGATATAACTCTTTTTATAAATGGACTACCAGTAGTTCAAATAGAACTTAAAAGAAGGGGCTTAGATTTTAAAGAAGCCTTCAATCAGATCCAGAGATATAGAAAACATTCATATAAAAGTCTTTATAGATATATACAAATATTTGTAGTTAGTAATGGTGTTGATACAAAATATTTTGCTAATTCTGATGGAGATATTCTATTTAGTCATACTTTTTTCTGGAGTGATAAGGAAAATAATAGAATTACAACCCTTTGTGAGTTTGGTAAAACCTTTCTTGAAAAGTGCCATATGTCTAAGATGATATCAAGATACATGGTATTAAATGAGACAGATAAGGCCTTAATGGTCATGAGACCTTATCAGGTATATGCAGTAGAAGAACTAGTAAAAAGGGCTTTAGAAACCAAAAACAATGGTTACATATGGCATACTACGGGGGAACGTGTCATAATAGTGATGGGTGCAGTTAATGTTATGAAACCAAGG
>CAYMVC010000092.1:0-5761 GCA_964393755.1 uncultured Eubacteriaceae bacterium
TATCATAAAATAACCTACTTTCTTTATTTGTATACTCTTTAATTAACCTAGTATATAATATCATCTTTTCTTAAAAAACTAAATATATGCTAATATGTTTTTTTAATGTATACTATATATAAATAATAAGATTAGGAAGTTAATTAAATGAAAAATAAAAAAATATATTACCCTAAAATGATTCTAACCCTATTTATTGGTTTTTTCTTGTGTGCCCTGGGAATGTTGCTGATGATTTATGCTAATCTGGGGGCGGATCCCTGGTCCACCTTTCAAAAAGGCTTAAGTGACACTACCGGCATAAGCTTTGGTAAGGTATCCCAGTTAGTGGGTTTTGTTATTATCCTTATTAATGTCTTTCTAAAAATAATTCCCGGCATAGCTACTGTACTAAATATGTATTTTATCGGACTCTTCATGGATATAATAGAAAACTTGGGCATAATTTTTATACCTTCAACTTTCATTATGAAGCTGGTATTTTTACTTTTGGGCATGTTGTTCTTTAATGGAGGTATATGGTTATATCTGCAAAATGGATTAGGGGCAGGTCCCAGGGATGGACTTATGTTAGGTTTGATGAGAAAATTAAACCTTTCTGTTACCATAATAAAGACCAGTATAGAGGTTAGTGTATTAGTAATTGGCCTAATATTAGGAGGACCTCTAGGCATTGGTACTGTCATAGCAGCCCTTGGGAGCGGATACTTATTAGACAAAATCTTTCAAATCGCCAAATTTGATTCAAAAAATACATATCAAAGAACCTTTAAGGATGAATGGAATAGTATCAAGGATGTGTTGGATAGAAAAAAGGTTCAAGATAAGCAAGGGGAACTCTAAATATAATATGTTTCAATTTTTATAGACTCTCTTAAGTCCATTAATAATTTTAGAAAATTCATCAATCCTTAATAGGCTAATACAAGCAAAATATATGCTAGTACCTAGTATTAGGCTAAAAATCAAATTAATAGTGGTTGTGGAATGGGGAAGGGGATCCTTATTGGCTATCAAAACAAATGCCATCAGGATTGATGCCACAAGAATTTTCCCTATAACCATTATTGATTCCCTATTAATTATGGGTCCAATATATTCTTTTATCTTACGCTGAAGCATCCAAATACTTATAAGTGCTGTAATAGAAGTTGCTAACCCTAGACCCCCAATTCCTAAAAATTTAATAAAAATCAAATTTAATATAATATTTATTCCTGCCCCTATAAGCCCATTAATCATTGGTATCTTACCCTTTTTTAATGAAAAAAGCACCCTTATAAATATTTCTCTTATACTAAAGGGAATTGAGCCTAAAACATAGAAGGCAAGTGCATAGGAAGTGAGTGTTAGCCCCCTACTATCAAAGGCACCCCTACTGAATACTGTAAAAACCAATTCTTTTCTTAAAATAATTGTGCCAAAGGTAAATGGTGCTAAAATCATTACAATAAACAATATAGACCTGGCCAGCACATTTCTTAAATAAACATAATCTTTTTCAACTGAGGCCTTTGAAAGTTTAGGATAGATGGCTATAGCTATTGACATGGGTATTACGCTTATCCCCAACCCTATAAGACGGTCTGCATAAGAGATAGCAGATATGCTTCCCTCCTGTAAACTAGATGCTAATATACGATCGATTATGATATTTACCTGTTGAAAGGCGGTCCCTATAATAACAGGGATTAATAAAATTAAAAACTGTTGAAAATCCTTGTCCCCAATCTTTAGAAGATTATAATGAAAATGAAATCTGTTTTTCAAAAATGGCAATTGGATAAGTATTTGTATTATTGACGCTAATAATGTAAACCAAGCTATAACCGGGATTCCATACCGGTGGGATAGGAAAATGATTCCTAAAATGATAACAATATTATAAGGTATATTAACTAATGATGGCACAAAAAAACGATTCATTGACTGTAATAGTCCAGAAATTATACTAGAAATGGAAATAAAAGGCATGGTAAAAAGTAATATCCTTATGAGAGAAACGGTTAAAGTAAACTTGTTTTCCTTAAACCCTGGTGCCATAACTTTTACTATATAGGGAGCTAATATATATCCTAAAAGTGATAAACTCAAAAATATAATAAAGGATTTACTTATTATATCACTGGCAAACATATTTGCCTTTTCATTATTATTAGCCGAGATTTCGATAAAAATTGGAATAAATATTAGGCTTAAGCTTACACCTATGATAGTTAAAAAAATATTGGGAATTGTGTGGGCAACAAAAAATGAGTCAGTAGCCGTACCAGCCCCATAATATGATGCCATTGTTACTTCCCTGATAAAACCTGATATTTTGCCAGCTCGATACTTTAAGCCTTTTAAAAAGTTGTCTAGCCTACTTCATAAGATAATATCACCTAGTTATCACTATTTTATTTATATATCATAATATATATTGAAATATGATTTTAAAGGTGGTGTTTAAAATTTTTAATTTATACTGCTATTCCAATGCAATAGCTTATATAAATGGTGGTCCGTTAGCTCCAAAAATATGTGGTGTTGTCACCTTTCAAGATGTTATCGGTGGTGTAATAGTAAATGCCAATATAGCCAATCTTCCTAAGTATAAACCTGCCGTAGGTAAACAAGACCCTATAGGACCTCACGGCTTTCATATACATGAAAATGGAACTTGTATGGTTGGCAATCCTGAAGATCCGTTTCAGGCTGCAGGAGGTCATTGGAATCCCAATAATCAACCTCATGGGAATCATGCAGGAGATTTTCCTGTACTCTTCTCTAACAATGGTTATTCTAACATGTGTTTTTTTACAAATAAGTTTACTAGCCAAGAGGTAATAGGAAGGTCTATTATTATTCACGAAAATCCTGACGATTATCGCACACAGCCAGCAGGAAATTCAGGAAAGCGACTTGCATGCGGTATTATACAACCACAATATTAAATAAATATTTATAAGACAAAAGAGGTCTCCCGTTAGCGGAAGCCTCTTATTAATTTAGATACTTTATATAACTTCTCCTAAATATGCTTGTTTTACCTGGTCGTCATTTAATAGCTTTTTACCTTCTCCTTCTAGAACCACCGACCCAGTTTCTAAAACATATCCATAGTCGGAAATTTCCAAGGCGGCCTTAGCATTTTGTTCTACCAATAAAATTGTCACTCCCTGGCTATGGATTTCCTTTATGATATTGAAAATATCCTTTACAATCAGGGGTGCAAGTCCTAGAGAAGGCTCATCCATTGCCAATAGCTGAGGTTTAGTCATTAAGGCACGACCAACAGCAAGCATTTGCTGTTCCCCACCGGACATTGTTCCTGCCTTTTGCCATTCCCTTTCCTTCAATATTGGGAATAACTCAAATACCCAATTCATATCCTTTTGTGTACCTTGTTTATCTTTTCTCCAATAAGCCCCTAATGTAAGATTTTCAACAACTGTCAGATCAGGAAATATTCTTCTGCCTTCAGGAACTAAGGCTATTCCATGTTCTACAATATCTTTGGTTTTAGATTTACTTATATTATTATCCTTATATATTATTTCCCCACTGGTAGATTTCACAATTCCCATAACACTCCGTAATGTAGTACTTTTCCCAGCTCCATTAGCCCCTATAAGAGATACTATTTTATTATCTGGAACATCAATATCTATTCCTCTTAAAGCATGTATTCCTCCATAATGTACATTTAAATCTTTTATTTTTAGCATTATTCCACCCCCAAATATGCTTCTATAACCTTAGGATTATTTTGTATCTCATGGGGGGTGCCCTGAGCTATAGTTATCCCATGGTCCAGCACATAGATTTTTTCACAAACACCCATAACTACCTGCATATGGTGTTCTATCATAAAAATAGATAGGTCAAATTTATCTCTAATCTTGGTAATAAATTCCATTAGTAGATTTGATTCCTGTGGATTCATACCTGCAGCAGGTTCATCCAGTAATAATACCTTTGGATCTGTTGCCAATGCCCGGGCTATTTCTAATCGCCTTTGTTTTCCATAGGGTAAGGAGAAAGATTTCTCATCCTTAACATCTAAAAGATCCACTTCTTCCAAGAGTGCCAATGTCTTCTCCAGCATATGATTCTCTTGGTTTACATAATTAGGAGTTTTTACTACAGCAGAAAATGGATTAGACTTTAAACGTAAGTGATTCCCAATTAACACATTATCTAAAACGGATAATTCCTTGAATAGGCGTATATTTTGAAAGGTTCTAGCAATGCCTAATTTTGTTATATTATGAGGCTTTATGCCTGTTATATTCTCCTTATTATAAAATATATTTCCACTTGTAGGTTTATAAACACCTGTTATTATATTAAATGCTGTTGTCTTGCCTGCCCCATTAGGACCTATTAAACCTACTATTTTGTTTTTTTCTAATTCCATGGTAAAGTCTGATACTGCCGTTATACCACCAAATTTCATTGTAATATTTTCTGTTTTTAAAATGGCCATCCTTTCACTTCCTTTCTATTTTCTAATTCTTAAGCTAGATCTTTTCTTTTTTTGAAATCTTTCTTTAAAATCCATTCCCAACTAAATTCTTTAGTGCCCATAATACCCCTTCTAAAGAAAAGAATAACAACCATTAAAAGAATTGAAAAAATAACCATTCTCATTCCCGGAACACCCTTTATAACCATAAAACCTAAGTCTATATTTCCATCTAAAACCCTTAAGGCTTCCATGGCAACTGTAACAATAATTCCTGATATAACACTGCCAGTTATACTTCCAATCCCACCAACCACTACTATAAGTAATATATTATAGGTAAGAATAAATCTAAACATTAATGGGTCAATGGTTCCCATTAGGTGACCTAGTAGGGCTCCCCCAACTCCAGCCATAAATGAGCTAACAATAAAGGCAAATAGCTTGTTTCTAAATAGATTTATTCCCATTGCCTCGGCAGCAATTTCATCCTCCCGAATTGCCTTTAGTGCCCTGCCATAACTACTCTCTATTAATAATGCCATAAAAATAACACATGCTATGGCCACGCCCCAACTCCACCACACATTTGTATAGTTTGGTAGGCCCTTTAGACCCAATGAACCATTAGTAATACTTTGGAGGTTAGTTATGACCACTCGAATTATTTCACTAAAGCCTAGGGTAGCAATAGCCAAATAGTCATCCCTTAACCTTAATACTGGAGCAGCTACTATAAACCCAAATAAGGCAGAAACAAATCCTGCTATGATTAGGGCAGGCAAAAAACTCATTTGGATATTTGCCAACCAGGGTACAATAGGCTCTAAATAATATGTGGCAACTTTTTGTGCAGGTGACATGGTAAGTATTGCAGAGGTATAGGCTCCTATTGCCATAAAGCCGGCAGTCCCCAAAGAAAATTGACCGGTAAACCCATTAATAAGGTTTAAACTCAAAGCCAAGACTACATATATACCGCAAAGTCTTAATATCCTAGTTTGATAGGAGTTAAATACTGAATTTAAAAGATATAATAAAGCTAAAAACCCTATAACTGCAATTATAGATAAAATAATTTTCTTCTTCTTCATTTTCTACACCTTCTCTGCCAAATTTTTTCCCATTAATCCTGTAGGCTTGACTAAAAGGATAAAAATAAGAAGTACAAATGCAAAGGCATCTCTGTATCCTGTTAATTCTGGTAGGAATGCTATAAGCATTATCTCCCCAAGTCCCAAGATAAATCCACCTAATACAGCACCTGTAATATTTCCTATTCCTCCTACAACTGCAGCTATAAAACACTTA
>CAYMVC010000093.1:0-5694 GCA_964393755.1 uncultured Eubacteriaceae bacterium
CCAGGAATTCACCATCTCTCACTTCAAAGGAGGCATTATTTACTCCTACAGCATTACCTGTCGCCTTTAAAATTTCATCTTTAGATTTTCCACTTTCTAATAATCTAAAAGCTTCTTTGGAATTTCTCCCAAAAATTTTATATAAATTTTCCACTTTTATTTTAGTTGGCATAATAAAATTCCTACCTTCTATATTTATTATTCAGATGATTCTGGATATCTAAACCTTTCTGCCATCCCCTGGGTTATTCTATCAAGGATAACAGCCATGATTACTATACTTACTCCTGCCTCAAATCCCATGGCAATGTCTATTTTATTAATTGATGTTATTACATTTAAACCTAATCCCCTGGCACCAACCATTGAGGTTGTTACCACCATAGAAATAGCCATCATGATTGTTTGGTTTATCCCCGTCATAATAGTAGGCAATGCTTGGGGTAATTCCACTTTAAACAAGGTCTGCCACCTGGAAGAACCAAAAGATAATGCAGCTTCCTTCATTTCTTTTGGTACTCTTCTAATAGCCAGATTAGTTAATCTTAGAACTGGGGGAATTGCATATATAGTGGTTGCAAAAACCGCTGGTACCAAACCTAGGCTAAAAAGCATAATCGCAGGTATTAAATAAACAAAGCTTGGCATGGTCTGCATAGCATCTAGAATAGGCTTTAATATCATTTCCAGTTTGTTGCTATATGCAGTAAGGATACCCGTAGGAATACCTATAATTAATGAAATTATTACTGCAGATATTACCAGGGCCAATGTGGTCATTAACTCTTCCCAAAGACCCATGGTCCCTATTAAAAATATAGTTGCCGAATATAAGAGACCTGTCTTCCAGTTTTTTATCCTCCAACCCAAAATAAATATTAGGGCAATAAATAGCCACCAAGGTACCATTAATAATAGTTTTTCAACATTTAGTAGTAAAAATAGGGATACTTTCTTAATTATTTCAAAAAAACCATTAAAGTTTACCTTTAACCACCTTACTAAGTGATCCACATAAATTCCTAATTCAAGTTTAAAAGCTTTTGGAAAATTTCCCATAGTATAGACTGTCCAAAAGTTCAACAGTCCTTTTCACCTCATTCCTTAATCTTAAATGATTTGAATATATTTTTAAACAGAATATGAACAAATGTTGATGGGTTCCAACACTTGTTCATATAAATTCAAAGTTAGATTTTAATTATTTTATTACTTTATGGCTTCTTTAACCTTTTCAATTACTTCTGCTGGTGCCCAATCAGCCCATAGGTCTTCATGTTCCCTTAAGAACCATTTGGCTGTTTCATAAGTATCATCAGTACCTTTTTCTTGCATATATAATAATGTTTCATTAGTTAAATCCTTACTTGTCTTATAATGAGAAAGGAATTCAACAACATCAGGTGCCTTTTCTTTCAAATCCTTATGAACAGCTACAGTTACATCCACTGCTGGCCATTCACAGGCATAACCCGCCTCTTCAGTCCATAATTCATCAGAATATGGTTCATCATCCAGCAAAGTTATATCATATTTTGCAAATACCCATTCAGGTTCCCAATAATAGCCTACCCATGGCTCTCCACTTTCATAGGATGTTCCCAGGGATGTGGCTAATCCAGCTGAAGAACCTGGGCTAGTATAAACAAAGTCATCCCCTAGATTGTATGTATCAAATTTTTTTCTCAGTATAGTGTCTACTTCCCATCCTGGAGGGGAACCATAGATTCTTCCCTTAGTAGGATCTTCTTCATCAATAAATAGGTCTTTGTACTTTGGTAAATCTTTTACAGTCTTTAGGTCGGGAGCCATTGGTTCAATACCCCTTTCTGGGTCCCCTTCAATCATATAAGTAGGCACATACAGCCCTTGTCTATTATCATCAAAGTTTGAGGAAACTTCAATTATGTCTCCCCTTTCTATAGCTGGCTCATAAATATCTGTGATATTTTGTACCCAAGATTCCATATAAACATCTATATCCCCTTCAATTAAGCCCAGAAAGGTCACAGAAGTGGACCCGGATATAATGTCAGTTTTGTATCCAAAGCCTTCTTCGATAAATATTTGTGCTATTGAATTATGCAATTGAATACTTTCCCATTGGGCATCAGCCAATACAATAGTATCTTTTTCACCTGTACCTGTCTTTCCGTTAGAACATGCTGAAAATATCAGTAGAAATAAACTCAATAATATAAGCATTGTAGTTAATCTCTTCTTACTTTTCATTTTAAAATTCATAAATATCCTCCCTTTATTTTTTAACACCGGAATTCAAAAGTCACAACTCAGTACTTATGATTAGGTTGTAACTTTTGATTATTATACCAACTTTTTTTTTTAATGTCAATAAACTTTACCCAAAAAAAATACCAGTATTAATAACTGGTATTTATATAAAACTTTTTTCTCCTTCTAATATACCTTGGATTTAGAATAATCCTTTCCTGTCTTATATAGAGTGGTGGTATGTCCTCCTGCCTTAAGTTGTGAATCATAAGATGTATCAATTATTCTCCATTTACCATTAATATAAACTTCGTTCCAGGCATGATATCCGCTAACATTTGAGGAGGTCCCTTTTATAAGCTTTGTTGGAATACCCACACTTCTTAACATTCCGGCGAAAATAGATGCAAAATCATAGCATATTCCTTTTTTACTACTATAGGTTGTATTTATATTGGGAATATACCCACTGGGAAGCTTTGTAATCGAACTATCATATTTGATATTATTGACCACGAAATTATAAATCTTTTCTAGTTTTTTTTGATCACTTAAACCATCGGTAAGGGACTTAGCTTTCTTTATAGGAGCCATTGATTTGGTCCAATTTATCATTTGAACAGAGGTAAGATACTTTGCATTGGGATTTGATGACCTTACCTTTACATTGACAGATAACACATACTTATATTCATTTCCCCCTATGTTCTCCATTATGCTTACCTTATAATCTCCATCACCCAATTGTAATGGATAGCTTTGGTAGGAGTTGTCCCCTTTTAAATCATAGGTATATTTCTCTCCACCTTTTGTAACCATAACTTTCAACTTCTTGTCACTTAGATATTTCGCTTTAAAGGAACCCTTATTGGCATTGCCAACATCGATTTTAGGACTACCATCACTATCTTTAACAACTTCTACTTTTTCTTCAACTGAATTGTTCTTCTTTTCTGTGTCAGCCTTTTTTCTAGTGCTAGTGGCTACCTTTTTTTCTTCCTTGCTTTTACTGATATTTGTTTTCTTAACTGCTTGTACACCCTTTCCCTTTAATTCTGATTTTCCTTTATTGCCATCACTGGCCTTAATTGGAGCCTCGTCCCCCTCTTTTACTTCTTGGACTTTTATATTGCTGTCGTCTTGGTCTTCTTTCATATTCAATCCTTCTGGACCTTTTTCAGTGGTAGTTTCCTCATTTTCACTTTCTTCATGGCTTTTTTCTAGTTTTTCCTTAGACTCACTATAATTACTCAGACTTTCTTCTTTATTTTCTTTATTTAAATTAAAATTTTCTTGAGCATATACAAAGCTAAATGAAGAGATGGTTAAAATTAATAAAAAGACAATAATTTTACGCATAAAAATGCTCCCCCTTTCGGTAGCCTGGCTGCCTTGTATTTAAAAATATTTAGGCCCTTTGGCTTTGCGTCCCAATCTTTCAATTGGTTTGCCATTTATCGCTTGAAAAGCAATATTATTCTATCAATTGGGCTAATTATATACTATATTTTCCAATTTGTGAATAGTTTTTGGTAAACTTTTTACATCTTTTTACTTTACAATCATTTTTTATAAGAACTATTTATTTTAATACCCTTATTTATTAAAATCATTCAAAAATATAAAAGGAGGTCTTAGCCTCCTAATAGTTTTTATTACTTTCTATTTATTGATTTTTTTCTTTTTGCTGTATCCAGTATTCTTTTTCTTAGGCGAATACTATCAGGTGTAATTTCAACTAACTCATCATCATCGATAAATTCCAAGGCCTCTTCTAAACTAAAAATAATTGGAGGAGACAATTTAAGGGCATCGTCTGAACCGGAGGCTCTAACATTAGTCAATTGTTTTCTCTTACATACATTAACTTCTATATCTCCTGTACGGGCATTTTCCCCTACTATCATTCCTTCATATACCCTGGTGGCTGGATTAATAAATAATGAACCTCTTTCCTGGGCATGAAACATCCCATATACTATGGAGTCACCTGCTTCTGTGGCTACCAATGAACCCTGTGCCCTTGTAGTTATTTCTCCTTTATAAATCCCATATCCATCAAAGGTAGTATTTATTATTCCATGACCCTTTGTATCTGTCATAAATTTAGAGCGATAACCTATCAGACCCCGGGTAGGTATGGAGAATTCTAATCGAGAATATCCCCCTTTTAGTTGAATCATGTTTAATAATTCTCCCTTTCTACTTCCCAGCCTTTCGATTATTGAACCTACAAATTCTTCTGGTACATCAATGGTGACAATCTCCATAGGTTCATTTTTCTTTCCAGCAACAACCTTATACAGGACTTCCGGCTTGGAAACTAAAAATTCATATCCTTCCCTTCTCATATTCTCTATTAGAATTGAAAGGTGTAATTCTCCCCTCCCAGAAACCTTAGTAGTATCAGGGAGATCTGTTTCCTCAACCTTAATACTAATATCCGTTTGTAACTCCCTAAATAATCTATCCCTTAATTGCCTGGAAGTTACATATTCACCCTCCTGTCCTGCTAATGGACCATCGTTCACTGAAAAGTTCATAGATATTGTAGGTTGAGAAATCTTTACAAAGGGTAATGTTTCAGGTTGACTTATATGGCAAATAGTATCACCGATATGAATACCATCTATTCCCACGACTGCTACAATATCACCGATTTTTGCCTGGGTAATTTCATTTCTGTTAAGCCCTTCAAATTCAAATAATTTTGTAACCCTAACCTTTCTTTCTGCATCAGGATGCTGTTCATTTACGATTATTACCTCCTGATTTGTTTCAATAGAACCCCTTTCTACCTTTCCTATTCCTATTCTACCCACATAGTTGTCATAGTCTATAGTGGATATTAAAACCTGGGTAGGTCCATCAGGATCACCTATAGGGGCAGGTATGTAATTAATAATTGTTTCAAATAGAGGTCCCATATCTTCCCCTTGTTTTTCCCAATCAAAGGAAGCTGTCCCATTCTTTGCCGAAGCATAAACAAAGGGACAATCTAATTGTTTTTCATTAGCATCCAGTTCAATAAAAAGGTCTAGGACTTCATCTATTACCTCCCCAGGCCTTGCCTCTGGTCTATCTATTTTGTTTATGCATACTATAACCGGTAGTTCTAACTCTAGTGCTTTTTTTAATACAAACTTAGTTTGGGGCATTGGGCCTTCAAATGCATCCACTAAAAGAACTACCCCATTTACCATTTTTAAAACCCTTTCCACTTCCCCGCCGAAGTCTGCATGGCCTGGAGTATCAATAATATTTATTTTAGTATTTTTATAACTTATGGCAGTATTCTTAGAAAGGATTGTAATTCCCCTTTCCCTTTCTATATCATTAGAATCCATTATTCTTTCCTGAACAACCTGGTTTTTTCTAAATATCCCGCTCTGCCTTAAAAGTTGATCTACTAATGTGGTTTTACCGTGGTCAACATGGGCAATTATGGCAATATTTCTAATG
>CAYMVC010000094.1:0-3494 GCA_964393755.1 uncultured Eubacteriaceae bacterium
TAGAAGCCAAAACCTATAGATACTTAGGTCATTCCAAAAGTGATGATTGTGAATATAGATGTGAAAAAGAAGTAAATGAATGGAAAAGGCGAGATCCAATAAAAATACTTAGAAATCATTTAATAGAAAATAATATTGCTGATCAAGCTGAAATAGAGGAAATAGAAGAAAAAGCATTAAAAGAAATAGATTTGGCTGTCGAATTTGCAAAAAACAGTCCAAACCCACCTTTAAGTACTTTAACAGAAGATGTTTATGCATAGAGGAGGAGAGATAATATGAAAGAAATGTCATATGCAGAGGCTATCAGATTGGCAATGGCTCAAGAGATGAGAAAAGATGAAAATGTATATATAATAGGTGAAGATATTGGGATTTATGGGGGAACCTTCGGTGTCACAAAGGGCATGATAGACCAGTTTGGGCAAGAAAGAATAAAGGATGCCCCTATTTCAGAAGCGGCAATAGTGGGAGCCGCTGCTGGTTCAGCAGTTACAGGAATGAGACCTATAGTGGAACTGCCCTTTTTAGATTTTATAACAATAGGAATGGATGCCCTAGTAAACCAGGCAGCTAAAATGAGATATATGTTTGGCGGCAATGAAAAAGTCCCTATGGTGGTGCGACTGCCTGGAGGAAGTGGGACAGGGGCGGCAGCCCAACATTCCCAGAACTTAGAGGCATGGTTTTGTCATGTTCCAGGAATAAAGGTGGTAGCACCTTCCACCCCTAATGATGCCAAGGGCTTATTAAAAGCCTCTATCAGGGATGATAATCCTGTAGTATTTATAGAATCTAAATTATTATATAGTACTAAGGGAATGGTAGAAGAAGATCCGGAATTTACAATTCCCTTAGGCAAGGCAGATATAAAATTAAAGGGTTCAGACATTAGCCTGATCACCTACGGAAGGATGCTACAAAAGGCATTAAAGGTAGCTCAGGAGCTAGCTAGGGAAAATATAGAAGTAGAAGTTATAGATTTAAGGACCTTGTCACCCTTAGATAAGGACACAATTATCCATTCTGTTAAAAAGACTGGAAGGGCAATAATAGTCCATGAGGCTGTAAAAACAGGAGGATTTGGTGGGGAGGTAGTTGCCACAATTGTGGAGAGCCAGGCATTTAACTATCTAAAGGCACCAATTATAAGAATAGCCGGGGCAGATGTGCCTATTCCCCATAATAAGGAACTAGAAAAAGCAGCAGTCCCCAGTGAGGAAGATATTAAGCAGGGGATATATAAACTAATGAATAACTAGGGAAATTGGGGGTATAAATACATGAAGATTGGAATAGGTTATGATACCCATAAACTAATTGAAAATCGTAAACTCATAATAGGTGGAGTCATAATCCCTCATGAAAAGGGTTTATTAGGTCATTCAGATGCAGATGTATTAGTACATGCTATTATGGACAGCCTGTTGGGAGCTATGGCATTAGGTGATATTGGACAACACTTTCCCGATTATGATCCAAAGTATAAGGACATATCCAGTATTAAGTTATTAACCTATGTTTTAGGTTTATTAAGGGATAATAACTATACAATAGAAAATATCGATACTATAGTAGCCACACAAGAACCAAAGCTTTCACCTTATGTTAATGAAATGAGACAAAATATAGCCCAGGCTTTGGAAATAGAGATAAATCAAGTTAATATAAAGGCAACTACCACAGAGGGTTTAGGATTTATAGGTGAAAACTTAGGAATATCCAGTTACTCAATAGCATTATTAAAATAAAATCCGGTAAACTAAAATCAAAGCTAACATATAAATATAATAAGATATGATTTTTTTGATATGGGTGGTGGTTTTGTGAAAGTAGAAAAAATTAGCAGTATAAGAACTCTCCCTCCTATCTTAGAAAAGGAAATTAACCAATATAAAAGCCAGGAATATTATGATTCTTTTATTTACAAGGATGATTTATATTTGGTCGCCAGTCTTGGAATAAAGCATACATTAGGATATGATATCAGCATTATCAATCTAAAAGAAATAGATACAGGAAAATGGGAAGTATTTATGGATAAGACAGAACCAGGTAAGGGTCAAATATTGGCACAAGCAATTTCAACCCCAATAACCATTGCCAAAATAATTATAATGACAAAGGGGAAAAATACTCCAAAGGAAATTGTTTTTAAAGACAAGAAGGGCCATATCATCAAGGGGGTAAAGGTTAAAATAAAAGAAAGCTAAGGACTAGACCACAGTATAAAAAACTATTTGGGAGGATGAAAATGTTAAAGAAAATAGTTAGTATAGTTATAATTAGTGCTTTAGTATTAACATTGGTATTTCCTATTTTAAGTTTGGTTAAAGCAGATACGATAAAATTAGTAGTATCTTTAGGGGCTGATCTAACAGAAGCACAACAAGAGAAGATTCTAGCTTTTATGGAAGTGAAAAGAGAAGATGTGGATATAATTGAAACAACAATAGAAGAGGAAGCTAAATACCTTAAAGATACACCTGCTATAAAACATATAGGTAATAAGACCATATCTTCGGCACTAGTTGAGAGATTGGGAAAGAATGAAGGAATATCAGTAAAAACCCATAATATAACCTGGGTAAGTGAAGAAATGTATGGTAATGCTTTAATAACAGCAGGCGTAAAAGATGCCAGGGTAATAGCAGCAGCACCTTTTCAGGTTTCAGGAACTGGTGCCCTTACAGGAATAATGAAAGCCTTTGAAGAAATTACCGGAAAAAAATTGGATGAAGAAGCAAAACATATAGCCAGTGAGGAAATGGTAGTTACAGGAGAATTAGGTGAAGATTTAGAGGATCAAGACAAGGCAAGTGAACTGGTTAAAAAGGTGAAAGAAAAGATTATAGAAGAAGGGATTAAAAACCCAGAAGATATAAAAAGAATAATTATTGAAATACAGCATGAATTAAATATTAAATTAAGTGATAAACAAATTGAAAAACTGACAGAATTAATGAATAAGATTAAAAACATAGATATAAATGTTGAAGATTTAAAGAAGCAGGTCAGTAAAATAGGTGAAAAGGCAAAGGAGATAGCAAAAGACAATAAGGAGATAAAGTCATTCTTGGAAAAGATTACTGATTTCTTAGGTCAAATAATTAAAAAAATAATAAATTTATTTTAACAATTGACCAATAAGTCCCTAACATTTATAATGTTATGTAAATTATAAAATTTCATTAGCAAAGATTAGGAAAAGTAAATGTATTATATCCCAGAGAGGGACCACCAATGGGCTGAGAATGGTCTCGTTCACTAATATATTGAAGTGCACCTAGGAGCTTATTTTCTGAAACAAAGTAAGAAGATACGGGTAATTTCGTTAAAGATTTAAAGGGGAGTTTTAACTCAAGTAGGGTGGAACCGCGAAAAATCGTCTCTATATCATTTAGATATAGAGATTTTATTTTATTTTAATACAATAGGAAAAGATGCAAACTTATAATCAACGAGGTGAAAAGATGTTTAAAAACTTAAGAGAA
>CAYMVC010000094.1:3504-5631 GCA_964393755.1 uncultured Eubacteriaceae bacterium
CCGCGAAAAAATCGTCTCTATATCATTTTGATATAGGGATTTTTAATTTTTATAATAAGATTAATCAATGGGGTGAAAAAATGTTTAGAAACTTAAGAGAAGATATACAGGCTATTTTAGAAAGGGATCCGGCTGCAAGAAATACATTGGAGGTAATAATAAACTATCCAGGTTTTCATGCAGTGATTTTCCATAGAATAGCCCATTGGTTTCATAAAAAAAGACTATTATTTATAGCAAGATTTATATCCCAGCTAGGAAGGTTTTTCACAGGGATAGAAATTCATCCAGGGGCAAAAATAGGAAAAAGATTTTTTATAGACCATGGAATGGGGGTAGTAATTGGGGAAACAACAGAAATAGGAGATAATGTGACAATCTATCAAGGAGCCACCTTAGGCGGAACAGGGAAAGAGATAGGGAAAAGACATCCTACTATTGGAAATAATGTTGTAATAAGTGCGGGGGCCAAGATTTTAGGACCTTTTACAATAGGGGATAATTCAAAGGTGGGGGCAGGATCAGTAGTGCTAGATGAGGTTCCTCCTAACTGTACTGTAGTAGGAATACCCGGCGTTATTGTAGTAAAAGACAATAGAAAAGTTGCTTCCCTAAAAAAGGGTGTAGATTTGGATCATACTAGATTACCAAATCCAGTGGGTATAGAATTGGAATGTTTAAGACGAAGAGTGAAGGAGTTAGAAAAGTCAATAAGAACAATGAAAGGGGAGAGAAAGAGTGAAATTATTTAATACCTTATCAAGGAAGAAAGAGGAGTTTGTACCCATAAGATCTGGAGAAATTAAGATGTATGTTTGTGGGCCTACAGTATACAACTATTTTCATGTAGGAAATGCAAGACCCTTTATAGTTTTTGATGTATTAAGGAGATACTTTGAATATATAGGATATGAAGTTACCTATATACAAAACTTTACTGATGTAGATGATAAGATTATTAACCGTGCCAATGAGGAGGGAGTTTCCTCCTCGGAAATTAGCAAGAAATATATAGAGGAATATTTTACCGATGCAGATGGTTTAGGTATAAAGAGGGCTACTATTCATCCAAGGGTAAGTGATAATATAAGTGGAATTATAGAAATGATAAAATCCCTAGAAGATAAAGGTTTGGCTTATAATAAAGATGGCAATGTATATTATAGGGCACTAAAGTTTAAGGATTATGGAAAACTTTCAAAACAAAACCTAGAGGATTTAGATATGGGGTCTAGGATAGAAGTTAATGAAGAAAAGGACCACCCTATGGACTTTGTATTATGGAAAAAACAAAAGCCTGGAGAACCGGCTTGGGAAAGTCCTTGGGGACTTGGACGACCTGGTTGGCATATAGAATGTTCAGTAATGGCAAAAAGATATCTTGGGGAGACTATAGATATCCATGGAGGCGGACAGGATCTAATATTCCCCCACCATGAAAATGAAATAGCCCAATCAGAAGGTGCCCATGATAAGCCCTTTGCAAGATATTGGATTCACAATGGTTATATAAATATAGACAATAAGAAAATGTCTAAATCCCTGGGAAACTTTTTTACAGTTAGGGATATTAGCAAACAATTTGATTTAGAAGTGGTTAGGTTATTTATGTTATCGGCACATTATAGAAACCCCGTTAATTTTTCCAAGGAACTTTTAGAACAGGCAAAAAGTTCCCTGGAAAGACTTTATAATGCTCGGGATAATGCCCAATATCTAATGGAAAATACCACAGAAAGAAAACAAGAACCAGAGGAAATTTCCTGGATTAATAACATAGACAAATATAGGGAAGAATTTAAAAGATCCATGGAAGATGATTTAAATACAGCTGATGGATTAGCTTCAATATTTGACTTGGTAAAGGAAATGAATACCTATTTAGACACTAGCAAGAGCAAAGAAACTATAGAGGCATCCTATGATTTATTGGTAGAATTAACTGGTGTATTAGGAATAGTTCAAAAAACCCAAGAAAAGGAATTAGATAGGGATATAGAAGAACTTATAGAAAAAAGGCAAGAGGCTAGGAAAGATAAGAACTGGGCCTTAGCAGATGAAATCAGGGACCAATTAAGCAGCAAGGGAATAGTTATAGAAGATACCCCCCAAGGGGTAAAGTGGAAA
>CAYMVC010000095.1:0-5592 GCA_964393755.1 uncultured Eubacteriaceae bacterium
CCCTATCCTGTCATCCCGATTCCGCCCAATAGCATACTGATGAGGATCTTGACCCCAAATATAAGCCTAACAATATTCTTGCTATCAAAACCCATCCAATTATCCTATAATATAACTATACTATGAAAAAGGGGATAAATATGGCTAAAATAAAGAAAAAATATATTTGTCAACAATGCGGTTATGAAAGTTTAAGGTGGCTGGGGAAATGTCCGGAATGTGGGGAATGGAATAGCCTAGTTGAGGAACTATATGATTCTTCTTCTAAAGGTAAAAAAGCTGGCTTTTTATCTTCCAATAAGGCTATGACCTTAGATGAGGTATCTATTGATGAAGAAGAAAGATTGACCACGGGAATGGGAGAATTAAATAGGGTCCTTGGGGGAGGAGTGGTGGCAGGGTCTTTAATACTAATAGGCGGAGATCCAGGCATTGGAAAGTCAACAATTCTTCTTCAAATCAGTAGCCAACTTGCGTCAAAGGGTTTAAAAGTTTTATATGTTTCAGGTGAGGAATCCTTAAAACAAATAAAGATCAGGGCCCAACGCTTAAATTCCCAGGGGAATAATTTGTTTATATTGGCAGAAACCAACCTTCCGACGATTGAAAATATTGTAAATGATATAGGACCGGATATATTGATGATAGACTCTATACAGACCATGCACCAACCGGAAATATCTTCTGCTCCCGGAAGTGTAAGCCAGGTTAGGGAAGTAACAGCCCGCCTAATGTTAATATCTAAGGAGAAGGAGATAGCCACATTTATAGTAGGTCATGTTACCAAACAGGGGGCTATTGCGGGACCAAGGGTATTAGAACATATGGTAGATACTGTACTATACTTTGAAGGGGAACGTCATCATACCTATAGGATATTAAGGGCTGTAAAAAACAGATTTGGATCCACCAATGAAATAGGCATATTTGAGATGGGGCAAAAGGGTTTAAAGGAAGTATTAAATCCATCGGAAATGCTTCTTAGTGGACGACCAATAGGTAGCTCTGGAACAATAGTCATACCATCCATGGAGGGGACAAGACCGGTATTAGTGGAACTTCAAGCCCTGGTAAGCACCACTAGTTTTGGAATGCCCAGAAGAATGGCAACGGGTATTGATTATAATAGGGTAGTGCTGCTAATGGCAATAATGGAAAAAAGGTTGGGCATGGAACTGCAAAACCAAGATGCTTATGTAAATATAGTTGGGGGTTTAAAGATTGATGAACCTGCCCTAGATTTAGGGGTGATCATTGCCATAGCCTCTAGTTTTAGAAATACGGAAATCAATCCTGATTTAATTGCTATTGGGGAGGTTGGACTCACTGGTGAGGTTCGTTCTGTTCAGTTTATAGAGAAACGACTTATGGAAGGAAAGAAGATGGGCTTTAAAAAATGCCTAATTCCAAAAAGTAATTTAAAGGGATTAGAAATTCAAGACTTAGAAATTATAGGGGTATCAAATTTATATGAAGCTCTAGAATATGTATTTTAAAACCAAAAAAGAAATCCTCCTGGGATTTCTTTCTTAGTTTTATCTTAACATATTATAAATACCTAATGTGTTAATCTTTTTTTCTTCCTTTTGAATTATTTCAAGTAAATTCAAGTCCAACAAATTACAAAGAGAAGCCAGGTAAAACATATGGTTACCAATTTCCTGTTGGACAATATAATTACATTGATCACATAAGGTCCCACTTAAATGATTATCTAGAACATCGTGGATATTTTCTATAGAAATCTCCCCTTCAATTTCTTGTTTAGAGGCATGGATTTCTATGCAACCACAGGTGGTAACAGCCTTAACAATGGCACGGTTCACCCTTGTTATAGATTCTTGTTGTTTGGTGAGAACATCTAATATACTTTTATGCTTAATTAATAGCTGGGAAACAGATTCTTGAAATCTATTACATGTACTATTATCAATATCACCCATATCTGGTCACCCCTCTAATATTGGTTACAAGCTTACTATAACTATTATAGAGGTATTAAATTACTTTTGTCAACATAAGTAATCGACTTTCACAGAAAATGTAAATAAACTTTTTAAAAATAAATTTTTGATTAAATCATTGACAAGGGAATAATAAGTATGTTAAAATAAGTGTTTTTATTGACATTAAAAAGATTTTTTAGTATAATCTAGTTAGGTTACTAGAATTAGGAGGCGTCAATATGTTCAATATCGGTGATAAGATAGTTTATCCCATGCATGGGGCTGGGATTATAGAAGGAATAGAAGAAAAGGAAATTCTGGGGAAGAAAAGAAAATATTATATCATGCGATTACCTCTGGGGGATATGAAGGTAATGATACCAATAGATAATACTGAAAACATAGGTTTAAGGGAAATTATTGATGAGAAAGAATTTGAAATGGTAGAGAGTATTTTAAAGGGTGAAAAAAGCAAGATGTCTAATAACTGGAATAGAAGATATCGTGCCAATATGGATAAAATCAAAACAGGAGATATATACGAGGTAGCTGAGGTAGTTAGGAATCTTCTACTCCTAGACAGAGATAAGGGATTGTCCACTGGAGAACGAAAGATGTTAAATAGTGCTAAGCAGATTTTAATAAGCGAATTTTCTCTAGTAAGAAACCTCAATGAAGAAGAGGCTGAAGAACTGGTCTATGATATGTTGATAGAAGAAAATGACGTTTAAATACGTCTTTTTTTTTATAAAACTTTTCCCACCTAAGCCTTAATTCTGTTTGGAAATAAGGGAATATTGGTATATACTAATAAAATAGAATATTATACTTATAATTTGTGAAATATTGGAAATATTAGTAGATAGGAGGTGAAATAATGGTAAAAAAAATAATTAGAGGATTACTTACCATTGTTGGTATGATTATAGGTCAGCAATTAATGTATTATGCTATAAGGGTACTACCCTTAGAAACTGCAACAAGTATCAAAGTAACACCGACCTTTACAATTATAGCTTATATTTTAGGGGCAATTATAGGTGGAATTATATTATTTATATTATCTCCCTGGATTATTAATAAGGGTTGGCAATCCACTTTTATTGTGGAAAGAACCCTAGAAAGAATGTCTATAAATGAAATTGTTTTTGGTGCTTTTGGTCTTATAATAGGTTTAGTAATTGCTAGCTTGATTAGTATACCCATTAATAATATACCCATTCCTTTATTGGGAAATATTCTTTCATTTATATTATATATAGTTTTAGGTTATCTAGGTATGAGCCTAACAAATAAAAAGAGGGAAGACCTTTTAAATTTAAATTCTATATTTAGAAAGCATATAAAAGAAGGAGACCATAAGAAAAGTACTGAACGGGGTCTTGGTATTCCCAAGATATTAGACACCAGTGTTATTATTGATGGTAGAATATTTGATATCTGTAAAACAGGTTTTGTAGAAGGTCCATTAGTTATACCCTCATTTGTTTTAGAGGAATTAAGACATATTGCCGATTCTTCAGATGCACTCAAGAGAAATAGGGGAAGAAGGGGTCTAGATATATTAAATAAAATACAAAAAGAATTAGATATAGTAGTTAAAATATCAGAAAAGGACTTCCCGGATACTGGGGAAGTAGATATAAAGCTTTTGAAATTAGGACAGGTATTAGATGGAAAGGTTATCACCAATGACTACAATCTAAACAAGGTGGCAGAATTTCAAGGGGTTAGTGTTCTAAATATAAATGAACTTGCAAATGCTGTGAAGCCAGTGGTATTACCTGGGGAAGAAATGGTGGTCCAGGTAATAAAGGATGGGAAGGAATCAGGGCAAGGAATTGCATATTTAGATGATGGTACAATGATAGTTGTAGAAAATGGGAAAAAATATCTGAATGAAACTATAGATGTTGTAGTTACCAGTGTACTACAAACCGCTGCAGGTAGAATGATTTTTGCAAAGTCAAAAACATCTGCTAATAAAGTGTCCTAGAGTTTTAGAAAAATTTTAATACTCGATTATTCAAATATCCACATAGTCATAGGTGGATATTTTTGTTTTACTCTTATTTTTGTTATAATAGCAATTGTAAGTGGATAAATAAGGTTGATAAATCCAGAAAACTTGAAAATATAAATAGGTGGTTAGCATGAAAGAGCATTACATTTCAGCAATTATAGTTGCTGCAGGTCAAGGAAAAAGAATGAATGTTGGTGTAAACAAACAATATATAATTCTAAAAGGCAAGCCAATCTTAGCCCATACAATAAATATATTTGAAAGCAGCCCTTTGGTTAAGGAAATTATAGTGGTAGTAGGTGAAAATGAAAAGGAGAAATGTAATAAAGACATAATCAATGCCTATGATTTTAAAAAAGTTAAGGCCCTTGTAACGGGGGGAGAAAGCCGTCAACAATCAATGTATAATGGCTTAAAAGCGGTTTCCCAAAATGCAGATATTGTAATAACCCATGATGGGGCACGTCCTTTACTGGAAGAAGAATTATTGGAAAAATCTATAAAAGAGACTATAAACTATGGGGGAACAGTTGTAGGGGTGGCTGTAAAAAATACAATAAAGATGGTGGATTCAGATGGCTTTATAAAAAGCACCCTTCAAAGGGACTTATTATGGAATATTCAAACACCCCAGTGTTTCTCATATAATATTCTTTTAGAGGCTCATAATAAGGCTATAAAAGATGGGTTTATAGGGACAGATGATGCTATGCTAGTAGAACACATAGGTTATCCTGTAAAGCTTGTTAAGGGAAATGATGATAATATTAAAATAACCACCCAGGAAGACTTGGTACAAGCTGAAATAATATTGGATAGAAGGTAGAAAAACCTTATAAAATTGACTTGTTTTGGATAGGAAAACTAAAATAGATGGGAATTAATATTAAAATATGCAACTTCTTTACATTACAAATGGGGGGAAAGGGATGGATATTAGTAAGGACATACTTTTAGAAATTTATACTGGTATGGTTTCCACAAGATTCTTTAGTGAAAGAGTTAATGAGTTTTTTATCAGGGGCATAATGCATGGGACTACCCATCTTTCTATTGGAGAGGAAGCCTCTGGAATTGCTTCCTGTAAGGCTTTAGACAAAGGGGATTATACCACATCTACCCATAGGGGTCATAGCCATGCTATAGATAGAGGCATAGAAATCAAAAAAATAATGGCAGAGTTATTTGGAAAGGTCACCGGTTGTTCTAAAGGGAAGGGTGGTTCTATGCATATAGCTGATTTTGATAAGGGTCACTTAGGATCCAATGGGGTGGTGGGCGGAGGTTTTGCAATTGCCACCGGAGCGGCCCTAACACAAAAAATGAAAAACACGGGGAAGATAGTTCTGTGTTTCTTTGGGGATGGTGCATCAAATGAAGGGTCTTTCCATGAAAGCTTAAATTTGGCATCAGTTTGGAAGCTGCCTGTAATATTTTTCTGTGAAAATAACTTATATGGGGTATCTACTCCAGTATCAAAATCTATGAATGTAGAGGATGTGGCCACTAGGGCAAAATCATACAATATACCTAGTTACATTATTGATGGTAATGATGCAATTCAGGTATATAGTACCACTAAAGAAGCTGCTAAATATTGTAGAAGTGGACAGGGCCCTGTAA
>CAYMVC010000096.1:0-530 GCA_964393755.1 uncultured Eubacteriaceae bacterium
AAAGATATAATAGAACCTAATATAAATATTACTGATGGTAACAAATAAGGAGGCATAGTATCTGATAGTAAGGATACTAAGAAGTTTGCAGTTCCCAGATCCCCTATTACACCACTTATGGACCATGCCAATAGTAATATTACTCCTGTAATTACCAAGGACTTCATACCTTGAATCCACACTTCAATAGCTTCTGTCCATTTAAATATTTTTTGGGATACCCCCATAACCATAGCTACAATACTTGATATTAAAGCTGATTGGAATAAAACAATACTAGCGTCAGAAGCTCCAAAGGTTTCCCTTATAGCCATTAAGGATAGTGGACTATTTTGTATAAGTTCTATTAATGTTCCATCGTCTCCTGCTAAAATTTCATTATATCCATTATAGTAAAAACCAAGGAATGAGAATACAATAAGTGCGCCAATAGGAATAATAGCATTCCAAGGATTTAACTTCTTCATACCCTCTATTGGTTCTAATTGTTCAATATCATCGGCTACCATAGGAGTAGAACCATCAGCAAT
>CAYMVC010000096.1:540-2236 GCA_964393755.1 uncultured Eubacteriaceae bacterium
ACCTTCTAGCCCTATTTTCTGCCTTCAACATAGGTCCAAACTCCCTTAGGAAAAAGGCTGTACATAAAACAAATAGAAGCATTAGGATGTTATAGAAACGATAGGGAATAGTGTCTATAAATACCCCATAGGCATTTACAGTCTGACCTATAGAATCATAGGCATCCTTAATCAGTCCTATTTCATATCCCACCCATGTGGATATTAAAGCGATACCTGCAATTGGTGCTGCTGTAGCATCTACAATAAAGGAAAGCTTTTCTCTGGAAACTCTCATCTTATCTGTTACAGGTCTCATTATAGGTCCAACTATTAATGAGTTTGCATAGTCATCAAAGAATACAAAGATACCTAAAATCCAGGTAATTACCTGGGCACTAATTGGACCCTTTGCCTTTTTAGATAGACTTTCAGCTACAGCCTTTGCCCCTCCCATTTTAGTAACTAATCCAATAAGTCCTCCTATAGTAATAACTTGAAGTATGATACCAGCATTCCAGGGATCTGATAGGGATTCTAGTACATAATCAACTATATCTAGAAAAGATTGAACCAATGCCATAAAAATGTTATTTCCAGGAACATTCATGATAAGAGTTCCTGAAAGTATCCCTAAGAATAGTGATACTACCACATCCTTTGTAACAAATGCTAAAGTTATAGCCAGTAGTGGAGGTATGATAGATATCCATCCAAAGGATATAGCCTCCTCTGCCTCTGTGGCAAAGGCGGCATTACTAAAAATAAATACAAATAATATAACTAATAATAAAATTAAGCCAGTTTTTTTCATTCTTTTCCTCCTTCTTTATTTTAAAACAAAAAACACCTCAGGCCCTATCTGACCTAAGGTGGTATCACTCTTTACCTTTTGTCGATAGCCCTCCACAAATACCAATCAAAATATCTGTGACAGTTTTGAACATTTTATGTCCAAACCCAGCATATAGCCTTTGGAGAGCTATACACTTCGGCAATTTTACCTTTCAACCACTTCATAGGTCCACCTCCATGGTTTACTCTTTAAAACTGCACCTCTATCTTTTATTTATAATTATGAATAATATACTATAAAACTATGAACTTGTCAAATTTCTAAAATTACCATTAAACACATATAAACTAATGTACATTTGATAAAGAAGGTGTATTAGGGATTCCTCTGGAGTGAGGGATAAGGGATAGGGGATAAGGGGTAAGAGTTATGGTATTCCATTTGGGTTCTTAGAGGCTCTATGGTTCTAACATATCCCATATCCCAGACCCTAGGGAATACCCATAAGATTATCCCATATCCCTAATGTACATTATTCCACAGCTATTCACTATCTCAAACTTAAACCTAGAAGCTTATTTACATCCAGCATGCCCTTCCCCTGGATATTTTTTTCAAGGTGGAGGCTCTTACAGGACATTTCCAGGGCTAGTTTTACTTCTTGAGGGTCTAGGTCTGGATACTTTTCCAATAGTAGTGCTATAGCACCTGTTACCATGGATGATGCCATGGAGGTGCCAGAATAAGATATATAGGGTGGTTGGGAGGGACTGGTATTATTATTAATGGAGTTAATGCACCTAATAAATATTGCTTCTTTGTTAATGGTTCCATGCAGTGACAGTATGGAGTCAATGTTTTTAATTCAAATCCAAATCTTATACTTTTCCATTTTTCTTTACAAGAGTAGGCCCATGTTAA
>CAYMVC010000096.1:2246-5495 GCA_964393755.1 uncultured Eubacteriaceae bacterium
CCTACTGTGATAATATCCTTAGCACAAGCAGGGGTGGTTATAGAAACCTTCGAAGGTCCGCTGTTTCCAGCAGACGAGACCACCAATAAACCCTCCTTCCATAGCCTGCTAACAGCTTTCACCAAGGGATCATTATTTAGGGAATAGGAATAATTGATTCCTAAAGGCAGGTGGACAATTTGTATTTTATGTTTAACTCTATTATCAAGCACCCACTGGAGAGCTTTAAGTGTAGTCCTTACATCTCCAGTCCCCCCTTCATCAAGGCATTTTACACCTATTAATAGGGAGTTGGGGGCTATGCCCTTAAATTCCCCCTTGGATAGGACGCCACTGCCACTAATTATTCCGGCACAGTGGCTGCCGTGGCCATGGTCATCATAGGGAGATGTTTGATTATGGATAAAATCTTTAAAGAAAACTATTCTATTTCTAGGGTGAATTAAGTCCTTATGGGGATGAATACCGGTGTCTAAATGGGCAATAACAATATTTTTACCTGTATAGCTGGATGTATTTATAATATTTCCACTGGATCCATTAGATGTTTTCTCTCCCAAGGCAAAAACCTTATGGTTTAAGGATAAAAACTTAAGGAAGGGTTGGTTTAGTATATCTCTGATTCTTGATTGGGGACAAACTAAATAAAAACTATTTATGATGGGAAAATACTCTATATCCCTGCATCCTAATTTGGCAAGTTTCCTTTCCAGTAGGCCCGGGTCACCTTCCCTAACCTGTAATATAAGATCCATAAAAGATAGGGGATAGGTCTTTAGCCTCCATAATATAGGAGCTTCTACCCTGCTTTTTATACTTAAGGATTTTAGAGTTCTATGTAAAAGGTCCATTTAATCCTCCCTTTCCAAATTAAGCTACAATATTATAATATGGAGAAGTGGTTGAAGTGTTCCTAATTTTTCAAGTCCAGTAAGGGCTGAAAATGTTTACCTTTAATAAATATGTGTATAAATGTATTAGTTGTAAGGTTTTATAAATTATCTAAGTAATAAAATAATAGAAGGATAATTTATATTAATGTCGAATATTTATAGGAATAATAAATAATTAGGAAGGTCATTTATAGTAAGAACATAACTTAGGGGAACAGTTTTTACTTGTATAATTTCTTTATTAGTGAATTGAAATCTATTGATAATAAAATAGGTTTTCAATAAAAACACTCTATAATAGGGTGTTCAAACGAAGCAGGGGGAGTAATGTTTTAAACCCTATTAGGGGAATAATAAAAGGAGGGGAATTGCCTATGGCTAATCAGAATAACACTATGTCTAATGATGGTGTAATTCGAAAAGGGGACTATTTACCAATGGGTAAAAAGACTATCCTAGGGATTCAACACGTTTTTACAATGTTTGGAGCTACTGTTCTAGTTCCTTTACTTACAGGTCTAGATGTTTCAGTAGCATTGTTTGGTGCAGGTGTAGGAACATTTATTTTCCACCTTACTACTCAAGGTAAGGTTCCAGCTTTCTTAGGGTCGTCCTTTGCATTTATACCTGTTATAATTGCTACAGGTATGATGGGGGGTGCCGCAGAGGGGTCGGCAGAATATGTTGCAAATCTCCAATATGCCCAAGGAGGTTTGGTAATAGCAGGTATAGTATATATTGTTTTAGCATTGCTGATAAAGTTAATAGGTTTAGAGGCAATCTTATCACTCTTCCCACCAATAGTAACAGGGCCTATTATTATGGTTATTGGTTTAAACTTAGCCCCTACAGCTATAAATATGGCGAAGGACCATTGGCCACTAGCTATTATCTGTCTATTGGCAGTTACTGTTATTAATATTTTCTTCAAAGGTTTCTTTAAGGTACTTCCCGTTCTCGGTGGCCTTATTATAGGCTACCTGGTATCTATCGTTTTACAATTGGTAGACTTTAATGTTATTAAAGAAGCAGAATGGATAGCAGTACCTGCATTTACTATGGCAAAGTTTAATGTCCAAGCAATAACCATAATTGCTCCAGCAGCTATTGTAACTGTAGTTGAGCATATTGGAGATGTCTTGGCTATCAGTGCCACTGTTGAAGAAGACTTTACCAAGGACCCAGGTTTACATCGTACCTTATTAGGTGATGGTGTAGCTACTGCTGTTGCTGGTATGATTGGTGCACCTGCCAATACTACCTATAGCGAAAACACAGGAGTACTAGCTCTTACAAAGGTTTGGGATCCTTCAATTATGAGAATTGCTGCAGGATTTGCAATTGTAATTGCATTTATTGGAAAACTAGGAGCTATTATTTCCACTATTCCTGGTCCAGTAGTAGGAGGTATTTCAATAATCCTATTTGGTATGATTGCTGCGGTAGGAGTTAGAACCTTGGTAGAAAACCAAGTAGACTTTAAAGAATCAAGAAACTTGATTATAGCTGCAGTTATACTAGTATTGGGAATTGGTGGAGCCATGTTTGAAATACAAATAGGAGAAGTAAATCTACAATTTGCTGGAATGGCATTAGCCGCAATCTTTGGAATTATACTAAATAAAATTTTGCCTCCAGTAGCATCAAAATAAAAGCTGAATAATTAAATATTTTCCTTGCTTCGTTTTAAAACCCCGTCTTTGACGGGGTTTTACTTTTGTAAACAATATACAAAGGAATCTAAAATTATTCATGGTATAATAATAATATAATCCACGTTTATGGAAGAGTAGTTGATGGAATGGATATATTTATTATTTTTTATTGATTAGGAAGAAAATAGATTTGTTAAATAATAATAAAGACTATGATTAATGTTAAAACTATGTGGTATAAATATAATACTATTTTAATTTAAATTAAGGGAGAATAAACACTATGATAGGAGCAATTATTCTTGCTTCCGGACTTTCTAAAAGATTTGGAAGAAACAAATTATTATTGACCTTAGGCAATAAAAGAATAATTGAACATGTTATTGATAATGTTAAGTCTTCAAAAATAAAGGATATTTATCTAGTTTATGGTAATGACCAAGGGGAATTTGAGGAAATAGGACAAAGTAAGGGAATTAAATTAATACATAACAGAGACTATCATCTAGGACAAAGTTCATCGGTAAAAAAGGGAATAGAGCTTATTGGAGATAGATATAGGGGAGCAATGTTTTTATTGGGAGACCAGCCCTTTATTTCTTCTAAAACTATAAATTTGTTATTAGAGAATTTTATATCCAACCAAAAGGGAATAATAGTACCTAGCTACCAGGGTAAAAGGGGAAATCCGGTTATTTTTA
>CAYMVC010000097.1:0-5458 GCA_964393755.1 uncultured Eubacteriaceae bacterium
CACTAGCCTTTGCTTAATTACTAGACCAAAAAATAAATAAGGACTAAGTAAGCTTTTCAAGAAGGACACCCGCTTTATAGTATTTTAAAAGGTAAATTTTCTTATACTTTACTTAGATGTATATTATAATGTACTTAGATCTTATTACATGATAGAAGCTACTTCAATATACTTCCAATTATAATTATTAGATCCTTATATTAAGGGTCTAATAATAAAATCTATTAATAATGCAATAAAAGTGGAATGTACCAAGTTATATAAATAAGGGGGCATTTTATGATTATATTTGCCTTTGTAGCTAATGACAACATCTCTACTAACAAAAAAAATAAACTTAATATTGAGGAATCTCTTTTTATCAGAATAGGTAAAGATGATAGGGATGCCTTTGAAGAACTTTATCTATTAACTGAAAGGGCCCTTTATGGTTATATATTATCTATGACTGGTAACCATGATGATGCCTTAGATATATTACAGGAAACCTATTTAAAAATTCGAGGGGCAGCCCATCTTTATAAACCAATGGGAAAACCTTTGGCATGGATCTTTACCATTGCCAGAAATCTCTATCGAAGTCAATTGGTCCTAAAGGATAATGCCCTAAAGAATTCTACAGTGGCTATGGATAATAGGCTGGATTTTTCCTATGTGACAGACCCAACAGATAGGATAGTTCTCCAATCCGCCCTATCTATTCTATCGGAAGAAGAAAGACAGATAATAATTCTCCATGCCATATCAGGATTAAAACATAGGGAGATAGCTGATAACATTGGTCTGCCCCTGTCCACTGCCCTATCTAAATATCATAGGGGGTTAAAAAAATTACGTAAACATCTTATTGAAAGGGGGGTTTTTTAATGAAAAATTCCATAGAAGAAAGACTAGCTAAGGCTATAGATCAAATACCTATTGGCCTGCTAGAAAGTTTAAAAAACCAGCCCACAGAAAAAATGATTGCCCATGATTATATTACAAGGCAGGAAAACTTCAGGACTAAGAGAATATGGTCCTACCCAGGTCTTGCCCTTGCTGCCTTATTAATAGGATTTTTCTTCCTTAAATTATTACCCAGCCATACAATAGCAGGAAGCCTATATATAGATTTAAATCCCAGTATAGAAATCAATTATAATACAAAGGAAGAGGTCCTATCCATAAATGCCCTTAAATCAGAAGATAAGGTGCTAATTCAAGATATTATATTCAAAGGTAGGGATATCTATAGGGTAACGGAGGATGTTATAGAGGTCCTTCCTAAAAAGGGAAATTCCGGTCAATTACAGCCTGCCCTTCTAGTATCTGTGGAAAATAAAGATCAAGAAAAGGCCCAATTACAAACAGAAAAATTAGAGGAAGTCATTAAGGGGCAACTTAGAAGGGAAAATATAAAGCAGGTGGTCCTGTCCCAAAATATAATTTCCAGCCATACTCTGGAAGACTTTTCCCAGAAATATAGGGTATCCATAGGTAAAATGATTTTTATTAGAAATCTAATTATACTAAATCCATCACTGAAAACAGAGGACTTAGCCTCCTTAACAATAGATGCATTAGTTAGACTTTCTTTAGAAACAGGTTTAAATTTAAATAAAATAGTCCATGTGGAGGAGGACATCCAAAGCCTTTATAAGGAGGAAATCACCCATGATACCAGTCCCCCTAAAAATGGCGAAAGGGATAAGGATAAAAAACCCTCCAAGAAGCTTTTGACTGAAAAGGAAGTAAGAGATATTGTCCTAAACCTTGTTAAGGGAAAGATTAAAGATCTTGATATAGACTTGGAAAGGGAAGATGGGGATTTAATTTATGAAATAGAAATCGAAACAAAAGATAGAGAATATGACATAATAATAGATGCTTATACCGGTAAAATATTAGAATTTGAAGTGGAGGATGACTAGTAAAAAGTATTTTATATTTAATGCAATAAAATTGTCTCCAATTTAGTTAGTATAGTAAGAAGGTAAATTTAATATAGGAGGGAATTTTTATTATGAAAAAATCTAAACTTATCATTGGGGGAATAATTACAGGTCTTCTTGGAATTTCCCTAGGCTTATTTTTACTGTTTACCCTTCCAGCCAATATCTTAACTTTAGATATTAATCCCAGTATAGAAATAACCACAAATCGTTTAAATAATGTGCTTTCTATTGAACCCCTTAATCAAGAGGCTAAAGACCTCCTTAGTAATTATACTTTAAGGGATAAAAACTTAAACCATGTAGTTAATGATTTGACGGATTTAATGATTTTAACAGGTTACATCACTGGAGGGGAGGACAACATGATAATGATAACAGTAAAGGAAGATAATGCTGACCCCCAACTTTTAACTAAGGTAAATGACATGATTGCTGCCTATCTGGAAAATAAACAAATCCAGGCTACATTATTTAATCAAAGTATTTCATATGCCCAGGAGGAAATTAACCAGGCAAAAGAATTTGGAATATCTCCAGGTAGAATGGACCTTATTCAGAAACTCCTAACTAAAGATGGAGGTCTTGCCCCTGAAGCTCTTGCCACCATAAGCCTAAAGGAACTCCTTGTAACTGCCAGAGGTCTCAATATGGAACCTCAGCTTCTATTTAGCCAGGTGATAGAGGGCCTTAATAATGGTGGAAATATAGTCAGCGACAAAGATGAAAAATCCCAGGACCAATCCCAAGACAGACAAAGAATATCCCTAGAGAAGGCAAAGGAAATCGCATTAAATAAGGTAAATGGCCAAATCGTAGAGTATGAGTTGGAAAAAGAAAAGAACGGATACAAATATGAATTTAAAATCCACAAGGATAATAAAAAGTATGAGATAGAAGTTGATGCCCAATCGGGAAAAATTGTTGAATTTAAGTCAAAGACAGTAGCAAAGAATAGTAGTGAGGCTACTCCTTCAAAGACCAATAAACCTTCGGAAAACAAGTCAAGTGAAGCAGGCAAAAAAGTTATTTCCATAGATGAGGCAGAAAAAATAGGACTGAAAAAAGTGAATGGTCAAGTTGTTGAACTAGAATTGGAGAAGGAAAATGGTAGGATTATTTATGAAGTAAAAATCCACAAAGATGGAAAGAAGTATGAAATGGAAATAGACGCCTACACTGGGAAGATATTAGAAATTGAATCAAAGACTTTACCTAGCTCAGAGGGTGTTCCCCAGGATAAAAATATTATTTCGTTAGATAAGGCTAAGGAAGTTGCACTAAAGGAAGTAAAGGGAGAAATCCTTGAATACCAATTGGAAAGAGAAAAGGGTGGATATATTTATGAATTTAAAATTCTTAAGGATGGGAAAAAATACGAAGTAGAAATTGATGCTATTTCTGGTAAGGTTTTAAAGGTAGAATTAGATTAATAAGACTCCTAGGATCAACCTTCCTAGGAGTTTTACAATACCATTTAATTTTATAGAATTACCTTTCCTTTAATAAATCCCTAATTTCTTCTAATAGCAATACTTCTTGACTAGGCTCCTCTGGCTCTGGCTCACTTTCCTCTTTCTTTTTCCTAATAAAAATCCTAATAAAAATAAATATAGAAAAGGTAATAATTAAAAAGTCTACAATTGACTGGATAAAGGATCCATACATGATAGCGGATTCGGGAACATCACCTAGGGCAGGACTTATAACATATTTTAATTGGGTAAAGTCCACCCCTCCCAGAAGTATCCCTAAGACAGGCATCAAGACATCATTTACCAAGGATGTAACAATTTGTCCAAAGGCTCCTCCGATAATAACACCTACTGCCAAGTCTATTACATTACCCTTAAAGGCAAAGTCCCTAAAATTCTTAAACATATTTATAACCCTCCCTTTATAATATTGTGGAGTAATATTCTTTTATTGAATTATACCACAATAGTTTGTATTTTCTGATTGTAAATACTCCATTCCCAAATGCCTGATAAATAGAAGAGGATACAATCTAATCCCTATTTTAACTTTAACTATGATAAAATAGAAAAAGATGACTAATAATGGATGGTGTAGATTTATGGATATATTGTTAGGATTTTTAATATTATTTCTACTTTTAGTTATAAGTGCTATAAAGGGCATCTATCCAGCCTATGGACTAATCATCGGTTTAGTAATTTTTATTTCCATAGGGAAAAAACACGGCTATCCCATTAAAAGTTTATTGAAAATGAGCCTTAACGGTGGAAAAAAATCTTTTATAGTATTAAAAATCTTTATATTAATAGGGGGGATCATTTCTGCATGGATGGCCGCTGGAACTATTCCTACTATTGTCTTTTATGGAATCAAGCTTATCCATCCTAAATTATTTATCCTATCTGCATTTTTAGTAACTTGTTTAGTGTCTCTATTAATCGGTACCTCTTTAGGAACTGCCGGTACAATTGGAGTTGCTCTTATGATCATGGCTAGAAGTGGAAATATCTATCTTCCACTAGTAGCTGGGGCTGTATTGTCAGGAGCCTATGTGGGTGATAGAAATTCCCCTATGTCTTCCAGTGCTAACCTAGTGGCCCAGATTAGCGGGACTAATCTATATAATAATATTTCAATTATGATCAAGACTTCTGTAGTACCCCTTGTAATAAGCATTATTATTTATGGAAGCCTGTCTTTTTTATACCCGATTTCAGCCACTTCCTCTATCCTTACTGATGGTATTGTAGAAAACTTTACTGTAAACTTATTAGTTTTATTGCCGGCCCTGTGTATAATCTTCTTGTCAATTTTGAAGGTAGATGTAAAAGTCTCAATGATAATAAGCATCATCATATCAATAATCCTAAGTGTAAGCATGCAAAAATATAGTCTAATGGAAAATATAAAGTTTCTAGTGTTTGGATTTAAAATGGAGGGAACTAGTTCCATAACAACAGTCTTACGTGGAGGGGGTATTATATCCATGATGAAAAATGGTCTAATAGTATTTATTTCCTCTTCCTTTTCCGGTATCTTTGAAAATACAGATTTATTAAAAACCATTATGGAAAAAGTTAATGTGAAAAAAAGCAGACATAAAGTCTTTCAACAAACAATTCTAATTTCCCTGGCCTCATCCATTGTTGGCTGTACCCAAGTTTTAGCTGTAATGCTAACCCACATAATTAGTAAGGAAAGTTATAAGATTAATAATCTTTCAAATGACCAGCTAGCCATTGACTTGGAAAATTCAGCTATTGTAATTGCCCCCATCATACCTTGGAATATAGCTGCCTTAGTCCCCTTAACTACAATGGGGGTAGGTCTAAGTGGAATTCTTTTTAGCTTCTATCTGTTCTTACTACCCATAACTTACTGGGCAGGATTGGCAATAAAAAAAGGAGATATGAAATCCCCAGTCTGCTAATAAAAAAATGGTGACCCATCGGCGATTCGAACGCCGGACACCCTGATTAAAAGTCAGGTGCTCTGCCTACTGAGCTAATGGGTCATATTATATTTGTTATTCACTTTGTATTTATTCT
>CAYMVC010000098.1:0-5437 GCA_964393755.1 uncultured Eubacteriaceae bacterium
GGAGGTATTTTTGGCTACTCTAGATAGGAATGGAATATCATATATATTTACATCCACCTTAAAGGAAGGTATTGAAAAAATAGTATTAAAGGCAAAAAGTAGGGATATCATAGTTTTTTTAGGTGGACCAGGTATGAATCAGGCAAAGGAGCTAATGAAGAAGATAATAAGTGATAAAAACTAAAATCTTTCAATAAGAAAGATTTTTTTCATATTATTGGGACAATTCGAATATAAATATCTTATACCATGGACACTTTGGAAAACTACAACTGAATAGAAAGGGTGATCTTATATGATAAACAATAACAATGATACCAATAAGGTAATAATGGAGGGTAGAATAAAGGATGAACTTGAATTTAGCCATTCTATATATGGTGAAGGCTTTTTTAATACTTATATTGAAATACCCAGATTAAGTGAAAATAAAGACATATTACCTATAACAATTTCTGAAAGATTAATAGAAGGTGTAAGTTTGGCTAAAGGTAATTATGTATTAATTGAAGGTCAACTCCGTTCTTATAATAAAACCATAAATGGAAATAATAGATTAATTTTAGTAACTTTTGTTAAGGAAATAAAAATATTGAATTCTGAACTTGAAATGAAAAATCCTAATCAAATATTTTTGGATGGGTTTATTTGTAAGAAGCCCATATATCGATCTACACCTTTTGGAAGGGAAATCACTGATTTGCTTATTGCAGTTAATAGACCCTATAATAAATCTGATTATATTCCCTGTATTGCATGGGGGAGAAATGCTAGATTTGCGGAAAACCTTAACATAGGAGAAAGAATAAAGTTATGGGGAAGAATACAAAGTAGGGAATACCAAAAAAAGACCCTTCAGGGAGAAGTAATAAATAAAATTGCCTATGAAGTTTCTATATCAAAAATGGAAGTTCATGAGGGATAGCTTTTACACCTATTGATGTCAGAGTAATTAACATTGGGATATAAGCACTGAACAAATGAGGACAGTGCTTTTTTGTTTAAAAATAATTAAAATTGACAAGTGCCAACTTATATATTATTATAGTTGTTAATTAGACAAATATTAAAGATATCGGAAAAAAATAGAAAGTAGGAAATGTCAATGAGTAAGTTATCTAAGTATTCCCAAATAGCTTTAGATTTAGCTCATAAAATAGTAAAGGATGAATTGACTATAGGAGAAAGAATATATGGTAGATCCACCCTTGCAAGCCTCTATAATGTATCTCCTGAAACTATAAGAAGGTCTTTAACTCTATTGGCAGAAGCGGGAATAGTGAAAGTAAGCCAAGGTAGTGGAGTAACAATTCTTTCCAAGGATTTGGCCTTTGAATTTATAGAAAAATATAAAGAAAAAATTTCCCTAGCCAGTATAAGAAAAGAATTACGAGAGTTACTGGAAGAAAAGAATAAAATGGAAAGCAGATTTATAGAATTAATAAATAATCTTATTGAATATAGTGATAATTTAAAGCATATTTCACCTTATAACCCCTTTGAAATAGATATAAATAAGGAATATCCAATGGCCGGAAAAACAATTGCTGAAGTGGAGTTTTGGAAAAGTACGGGGGGGACGATAATAGCCATCAAAAGGGGGCAAAATATGATTGTTTCACCTGGACCCAGGTATACATTGGAGGTGGGGGATACAATTGTAGTTGTTGGAGACCAGGATGTATATTATAAGGTTAAAAGCTTTTTAAAGGACTTATAAATGAAAAGAAAAAGTGTGGTACCTTTCCGAGTTACCACACTTTTTAATATTTATATGATTATTTAAAGGTTAAAAGCTTGGGCAATAGTTTGGACCGCTTTTTGTTGGTGCTCAGGGTGTATCACATAAGAAATTTTAATTTCTGAAGTAGTTACCATGTGGATAGGTATTTTAGCTTTTGCAAGAAGCATAAACATTTTTGCTGCTACCCCCGATTGGCTTCTCATTCCTATTCCTACAACAGATAATTTTGTAATATCATCATTTATATCCATATGGATAATAGGATATTTATTTATATAAGAATTGATAATTTTTACACCCTCTGATAGGACACCTTTTGGTAATGTAAAAGATATAGAAACCATTCCATTTTTTGGAGATGTTTGGCTAATCATATCAATATTTATATCATCCTGTGCCAGGGAATTAAAAATAGAAGCTATTAATTCAATATTATGGGGTACATTATTTAAATTTATCATTGCATCATCATTGTTTATAGCCATACCTGTAATGGCGGGGCCTTCCATCATATTATCACTCTCCTTAATAAATGTTCCTTCCACATCATGGTTACTGGAGGCTACATATATGGGTATATTGAATTTCTCACCTAGTTCAATAGCTCTATAGTGCATTACACCTGCACCAAGACTTGCCATTTCTGACATTTCTTCAAAGGTTATATATTTAAGCTTTTTAGCCTCTGGATATAGCCTGGGATCAATAGAATATATGCCATCCACATCGGTATATATTTGGCATTGGCATTTTAAGTTTGCAGCCAATGCAACTGCAGTTGTATCTGAACCTCCCCTTCCTAATGTTGTTATATCATCATTATCATTGATACCTTGGAAACCAGCTACTATCACAATATTATCGTTTTCCAATGCCTGGCGAATTCTTGAACCATCAATTTCATAAATTTTAGAATTGGTATGAAAACCTGTGGTCTTAATGCCCACCTGGGACCCGGTAAAGGAAATAGCCCTATGACCCTGTTCGTTTAATGCAATAGACAACAATGAAATAGAAATTTGTTCTCCAGTAGATAGCAACATATCTAATTCCCTTTTCGGTGGATTTTTGCTCATTGCATATGCCATAGCCAATAATTCATCAGTGGTTTTTGCCATTGCGGATACAACAACAACAACCTTATAGCCTTCTAGTTTTTTTCTTATAATTCTTTTAGCAACCTTCTCTATTCTTTCAATGGTAGCAATTGAAGTACCACCGTATTTTTGTACCAATATTGTCAAATCCATGCCTCCTTGAATGTACAAGCTGTAAAAATTTATTGATTATCTTCCAGAAGTTTTTCCATATTAAAATATCCACTTTCTTTGCATGCTATATATTTTGCTGCTTTTATAGCTCCTCCAGCAAATATATTCTTAGATAGGGCAGTATGTTTTATTTCTACTAATTCATCTATCCCTCCATACAAGACTGAATGTTCCCCTACTATAGAACCAGCCCGAATAGCATGAATACCGATATCATTTTTATTTCTCCTGTCTTCCTTTGAGTGCCTACCAAAAACAAAGTTCATCTTGCCCCCAAGGGACTCATCTATACTTTCTGCAAGCATCAAGGCTGTTCCACTAGGTGCATCTACTTTTTTATTATGGTGTTTTTCTATAATTTCTATATCAAAGGTTTCGGCTAAAACTTTAGAAGCTTTCCGGACCAGGTCTAATATTACATTTAAACCAAGGGACATGTTTGCGGTACGAAATACAGGTATCACCTTAGATAATTCTACCAATTGGTCTTCGTTTTTTTCACTAAGTCCGGTAGTAGCCATTACTAATGGAATTCTTTTTGTTTGGGCAAAGTCTACTACTTCTTCAAAAGCAGAAAAATGTGAAAAGTCAATAATTACATCAGCTTTTTCTTCACATTCTTTAAGAATATTAAAAACAGGGAAACCATTATCATACTTTTCCGGTTCCTTATCAAAGCCGGCTACAATTTTTAATTCTTTGTAATTTACCACAAAGTTTTTTATTACCTGGCCCATTGTTCCATTACATCCGCTTAAAAGTATCTTCAGCATAAATAACTCCCTCCTTTAAACCGCCTTTATTTATTTTAATTCTAAACCATAGTCTACTAGCGCTTTTTTCAATCTATTTAAGTTTTTTTCTTCCATTTCAACTAGTGGAAGACGTAGAAGTCCTCCTTCTAAACCCAAAAGATTCATAGCAGTTTTAACAGGAATGGGATTAGTTTCATAGAAAAGAGCATGGTTAATTAGGTTGGTTTTAAGTTGGAGCCTTAGGCTGGCAGCCACATCTCCCTCTAGAAACTTCATTACCAAATCATGCATATCCTTAGGAATAATATTTGCAGAAACCGATATTACCCCGACTCCACCTAAAGATAGTAGGGGAACCACATGATCATCATTGCCAGAGTAAATATCGAAATTAGGACCACATAGCATGGCAACATCCGTTATTTGACTAATATTACCGCTGGCTTCTTTTACACCCACAATATTTTTATGTTTTGAAAGTTCAAACATGGTGGCAGCGGTTATATTCATACCTGTTCTTCCAGGGACATTATAAACAATAATTGGGGTAGAAACAGCATCTGCTATAGCATTATAATGGGTGACTATTCCTTTTTGAGTAGATTTATTGTAATAGGGATTTACTATCAACAAACCATCTGCCCCAACCTTTTCTGCAAAACGGGACATTTTAATAACCTGGGCGGTATTATTACTGCCTGTTCCTGCTATTACTGGTATACGTTTATTTACCTTCTCCACAACAAAAGAAATTGCCTCTTCTTGTTCCTCTTGACTCATAGTGGCAGCCTCGCCAGTAGTTCCACAAACAATAATGGCATCAGTGCCCATTTCAATCTGCCAATCTAAGTTTTTCTCAAAGGACTGAAAGTCTATACCCTCCTCATTAAAGGGTGTAACAATGGCAACTCCGGAACCTCTAAAAATTGACATATAAACCATCCTTTCAAATTTTATTTAAACCACCATATATCCTATTTTCCTGTCATCTTAGTCTTAGTCTATCAATTGTTTGTTTAATAGTAATTCTGCAATTTGTACAGCATTAGTAGCTGCCCCTTTTCTAATATTATCAGCTACAACCCATAGGTTCATCCCATTTTCCACACTTTCATCTCTCCTTACCCTACCCACAAAGACCTCATCCCTGTCTTGTGCAAGTCGAGCTAAAGGATAAATATTCTTAGCCGGTTCATCCATAACTATTAGACCTGGCATTTCCTCCATTAATCTTCTAGCTTCAGATATTTCAAAAGGTTTTTCAAATTCTACATTAATGCTTTCACTATGGCCATAGAAAACTGGCACACGTACAGTGGTTGCTGTTATTTTCATAGAAGGATCATGAAGAATTTTTCTGGTTTCATTAACCATCTTCATTTCTTCTTTTGTGTATCCATTTTCTAAGAAATCGTCTATATGGGGTAGACAATTATAAGCGATAGAGTGGGGATAAAAGCCTGGATCACTGCCTTTTATACCTTCTTCTAAATCCTTGTATCCACCTAAACCTGATCCGGATACTGCTTGATATGTAGAAAAAACCACCCTTTTTATTATATATTTTTCGTGGAGGGCCTTAAGGGGTAACATTGCTTCAATTGTGGAACAATTGGGATTGGCAATAATACCTTTATGCCAATCTACATCTTCTGGGTTTACCTCAG
>CAYMVC010000099.1:0-5390 GCA_964393755.1 uncultured Eubacteriaceae bacterium
CCTTGGCTGAAGGCAATTAAATATTTTCTTTCTTCCTCCTCTGTCAGTGGCAAAGGAAAGGAATTGCTGTTGCTGATATATGCTATTATAAAGTGAATTTCCTTTATTAAAGCTAAAGCACCTATTAAAATAGTCGGTAACATAAAAAAACACCCCCATAATATTAGCCTATAATTATTATTATGTTTATTGAGGGTCTTTTGTGCCTGTATACCTAATTTCTTTCCCCTAGGTCAAGTATCTTTTTACTAATTTTATAAAATAAAGGATAGGCAACTCCACTGCCACTGTCTCCTTCTTCCACAAATACTGTCATGGCATATTTGGGCTGGTGGGTTGGAAAATACCCGGCAAACCAACTATGGGGGTATTGTCTGCCATTTTGTGCCGTAGAGGTCTTTCCTCCTATAAAACTATTATCTTCGTTATTCCTGGACCTTGCCGTTCCGGTGGCGGTGACTTCCTCTAAGAGGGATTGGACCTGCCTATTAGTCTCCTGGTCAAATAATCTCCTTTCTTCCTTGTTGTTAAATTCTTTTATAAGGTCTCCATCTTGACTTCTTATTTCCTTTACCAAAAGGGGTTCCTTCATGACCCCATCATTGGCTATGGTTGCCATTAGCTTGGTAATCATTAGGGGGCTTGCCTCTATCACTCCTTGACCTAGTGCCATATTAAAAACGTCTAGATTACAGGTGACGGAGTCGGGAATGGTATTGGTGGAGTATTTGCTGGTCAATATAAAATCGTCCTGTTTTTTCTTAGAATATTCAGAAAAGCCAAATTCCCTGGCCAATTCTAATACCCTATTTCCCTTTATGGTGCCATTGGGATTATATTCTGTTAATCTTTTTGCCACTTGATAAAAAACATGGTTGCAGGAAGAGGCAAATCCATCTTTAAAGGTTATTTCCCCATGACCATCAGATTTATGACAATGCTTTATTTGACTATCTATCAAGATGGAGCCATTACAGGTAAACTGCTCATCCATTTCAACTAGACCTTCTTCAATTGCCTTTATTGCCACCAAGGTTTTAAATATAGAACCTAGGGGATAGGAATGGATAGATTTATTATTTTGATCTCCCTGGGAGGCAATTCCTAAGACTTCCCCTTTTTGGGCATCCATTAGGACTATGGATATTCCAGGATAGTAGCTTTCCCCCTCTATATCCTTTCTTTTTTCTGACATAAAAGTATTTATTTCCTCTTCTATTATGCTTTGAATATGATAATCAATGGTAAGTTTTATATTTTTCCCCTGGTTTTCATGGTCCCCCTGGACATAGTATTTACCTTCTGATATAGGACTTCCCCATCCGTCTTTATATTGGATGATTTTAATAGGTAGACCTCCATTTAATTCTTTATCAAATAATTTTTGTAAGCCAGATACCCCCTTAACCCCTTCAGCGGTATTGTCTTTGTATTCATATTGGAGGTCCCCTATTATATGTTTTGCCAAAATATTTTTATCAATATTTACCGGCAGGGAAAGGTTTTCCCCCATATAAGTCCTCCCTGTTAGGGGAATGCCATTCCGGTCTAAAAACTTTCCCCGGGGAAAATAAAATTCTGCTTGGCCGGTCATTTGCCTTTGAATTCTGGAGGTGTACTCCCTATTATGGGAAACTGAAATATTATACAACCTGCCTATGAGGACAAATAAAAAAATGATAATTAGACCGGTGACAAATTTAACTCTATTTTTGAACATAAGAAAGCCCCCTAGACTGTTTAAGATTACTGAAGGGGTTTTGTATTGGTCATCCTGAGAACGACAGTATAAGAATCTAAGATTCTTCACTTCGTTCAGAATGACAATGACAATACTATAAAACTTAATATCCTTTCAGCAACCCTAAATGTTTTAATGGTATTATTACCAGATTAGGGGGTATTATGCTTTTACTTATTATGGCATTTCTTTTCTAAGAATGTCATAAGGTGCTATGGGCTTATCTATCTTCATTTTAATTATCTGTTGGGGATGGGGAGCAGATTGAATGGGCTGGTCTTCTATGTCCCACATCTCCTCTATCTTATAATTATAAAAGTCCCTATCAGGTCCCATTATCTCTATATCATCTCCAATAACCATCCTATTTCGCTGCTCTATGGTGGCTATTTGGGATTTTTCATCATAGGCTAATACTATGCCTACAAAGTCATAATTTCTAATATAGGTGGAGGTTTTATATATTTGTTCTTCTGCTCCCGGTCTGGTGAAATAAAATCCCTTTGTATATTCCCTATGGCTTGCCTTTGTAATTTCCACCAACCAATTTGGGTCATTTTTAAAGTTATCCGGGTCTTTAAAGTATAGGTCTAAGGCTTTTCTATAGGTGGCTACAATAGTTGCAACATAGTAAAGGCTTTTCATTCTCCCTTCTATTTTTAGACTGGCTATGCCGGTATCTACTAAGTCTGGTATGTGTTCAATCATACATAGGTCCTTAGAATTAAATATATGAGTACCCCTCTCATCCTCATAGACAGGGTAATATTCCCCTGGACGCTTTTCTTCCACCAGGCTGTATTTCCAGCGACAGGGTTGGGCACAGGCACCCCTATTAGAATCCCGGTTTGCCATGTAGTTACTTAGAAGGCACCTGCCGGAATAGGAAATACACATTGCCCCGTGGACAAAGGATTCTACTTCTAAAGTATCTGGGGTTTTTTCCACTATGGTTTTGATTTCTTTCAGGGATAATTCCCTTGCCACAATTATTCTCTTTACCCCTATATTGTGCCAGAAGTTGGCACTCTTCCAATTGGTATTGTTGGCTTGGGTGGAAAGGGAAATAGGAAGGTCGGGGGCATTTTCCTGGACTAGGGTGATAATCCCCGGATCTGCCACTATCACTCCATCTACACCTATTGAATCAATATCTTCTATATATTTATCTAAACCCTTTAGGTCACTATTGTGGGGAATGATATTTAAGGTTACATATACCTTTTTTCCCCTTTTATGGGCAAACTTTACCCCTTGATCCATTTCTTCCAGGGTAAAGTTTCCAGCTGATGCCCTAAGGCCGTATGCCTTTCCTGCCAAATATACAGCATCTGCCCCATAAATTAGGGCGAATTTTAGTTTTTCTAAATTACCTGCGGGGGCTAGAAGTTCTGGCTTTCTCAATTATTGTTCCCTCCTTTTAAACTTATAGCCAATCCATCCCCTAAGGGAAGAATAGAGGTCTTTAATTGGGGATGGTGGGATATGGTGTCTAAATATTTTCTCATTCTCTTTACAATGGTTATCTTTCTTCGCTTTACCAGGTCATCACTGGCAATCATTCCCCGAAATAATACATTATCGGATATAAGGAGTCCATTGTCTTTTAATAATTCTAGGCACTTGGGTAGAAAATCAAGATAGTGACCCTTTGCCCCATCTAAAAATATACAATCAAAGGGCGGTTCTAGGCTAGATAATATCTCCCCTGCCTCACCTTTAATAATGGTTATATCTTTCTCTAACCCTAATTTTTCTATATTTTCTTGGGCAAGATTGATCATTTTCTCTTCTCTTTCAATGGTAACTACCCTAGTATCTTTCCCCATTGCCCTTGAAAATAGTATGGCTGAATAGCCTATTGCTGTCCCCACCTCTAAAATACTTCTGCAATTCAATGACCTTAGCAGGATGCTTATAAATTGACCCACTTCCCGATGGATAATGGGTATGTGGAGTTTTTCTGCATATTCTTCCATTTCCCTAAGCAAAGGATCTCCTTTTGGCAATAGGCCTTGTATATAGTCTTGGATATAGTCTTGGTTTATATAATTCAAGTAATCACTCCTGAAATCTTCATATCAATTATTTTAAAACCTTTTTTTTAGCTGCATCATGTTCTTTTAATGTTCTACTGAATACATGGCTACCATCATCTTTAGCTACAAAGAATAAATAATCTGTCTTTTTCGGATATAGGGCTGCCTTTAAGGATGCTTCCCCAAAGGATGCTATAGGTCCTATTGGCAGACCTGCATTTTTATAGGTATTATAAGGTGATACCACCTCTAAGTCTTTATATAATAATCTAGGTTTTCTCTCTCCTAGGATATATTGGATGGTGGCACAGGACTCTAACCTCATTCCAATTTCTAACCTCTTGTGGAAAACACCGGAAATAATAGGCCTATCAGAGGCAATTCTAGCTTCCCTTTCCACCACTGAGGCTAATATTACCACCTCGTCTAGGGTCATATTTAATTTTTTAGCTTGGTCATAATATTCATCCTTGAATTTTTCATTAAAACGTGCCAACATCGTGGAAATAATTTGCTCATTAGTTACTCCTTTAGGAAACTTATAGGTATCGGGGAAAAGGTAACCCTCTAATGGATTTTCCCTATCCTTTGGAATATCCTTTAAGAATGGGAAATCATACTTTTCTATATCCTGGGCTGCCTTGATAAATTCTTCCTGGCTGGTAAGGCCCTTTTCTTCCAATCTTTCCCCTATCATTTTTAATTCGAAGCCCTCAGGTATGGTCACCTTTATAGAATCATCTATAACTTGTCCACTAACAATCCTATAAATTACTTCCTTTGTGGACATTGCCGGACTTAATAAATAGTTTCCAGATTGTAATTTGCCCTGGAGTTTTTCTGACCTTACTGCCATTAGAAAGGCTAAATTGCTTTTGATAATTCCTTCTTCTTCTAGTATCTTTGAAATTCCCTTTACAGAATAACCTTGGGGAATACTTACCGTTCTTTCTTCCCCCTTGGTATCTTTGGGAGCTAATAAACTATTGTAATAGATAAAGGCTCCTCCAATAGCAATTGCCATAATAATTAAAATAATCATTAGGGTAGAAAATAAACCTTTCTTTTTTTTATTAGATTTATATTGTTTATTCATTTAAAAACCCCTTTTCTAAGATCTTAACTTTATTATAAGACCTAGTTTTATTATAGCTAAATTTTATGGTTTCTCCAATCTTCTTAGGCAAATTGGAGGAAAAAAGGAACTAAAAAAGGTATCATGGTAGATAATACCACTCCGGATATGAAGGCGAGTATGGAAATCTCCGGGGAGGTATATCGCGAAATCATAGGTAGTGCCGTATCCATAGCTGTTGCCCCGGCAGGTGCTATTGTATAAAGGGGTTTGGTATACTTTGCAACTAGAGGCAATATTAGTATAGCCAAAATCTCCCTTAAGACATTGGATAAAAATCCAATTGCCCCTAATTGGGTGCTATGGAGTTGGTCTATTATTACGGCGGAAAAGCTATACCAACCCATACCTGAACCAACAGCAGCAGCCTCCCAGGGTGGTAATTTTATAGTATAGCTTATAATTATTGCCCCTACTATACTGCCTATGGCTGTGGCTAGGGGAATTAATAATATTTTCCAACCTAATACCTTTA
>CAYMVC010000100.1:0-5327 GCA_964393755.1 uncultured Eubacteriaceae bacterium
GGTACCTTTTTATGACTATATTTTAGTAGCATTAGGAGTTATAGTTTTTGGTTACTTAATTATAAACTATAATGCAAATATTGCTAAAGGTGGCAAAGCAGCAATTGAGGACTTAATTCTGGGTAGTTTGGCTATATTATTAGTTCTAGAAATAACAAGAAGATCTGTAGGAGCTGCTCTTCCAATTGTTGCCATAACGTTTTTAATTTATGCTTCTAAATTGGGACCTCATTTTCCAGGAATCTTCGCCCATAGGGGCTATAGCTTTGACAGAATTATATCCCATATGTTTCTTACAACAGAGGGCTTGTTAGGAACACCCATTAGTGTATCAGCCACTTTTGTCTTTATGTTTCTACTTTTTGGGGCATTTTTAGATAAGACAGGTGTAGGTAGCTTTTTCATCGACTTAGCTTATGCCCTCACCGGTAGCTTCAGTAGTGGGCCCGCTATGACAGCTGTTGTAGCCAGCGGTTTAATGGGTTCAATATCAGGTAGTTCGGTTGCAAATACTGTAACAACCGGTGCCTTTACCATACCATTAATGAAGAAATTGGGATATAAGCCCCACTATGCTGGAGCAGTTGAAGCTACTGCATCAACAGGTGGTCAGATAATGCCACCGGTAATGGGTGCTGCTGCATTTATAATGGCTGAGTTTACAGGTATATCCTATATCAAAATTATTGCTTCTGCTGCTATACCTGCAGTATTATATTACTTAGCAGTTGGAACAATGGTTCATTTTGAGGCAAAAAAATTAGGATTAAAAGGTATACCTAAATCTGAATTACCCCATATTGGGAAAATAATGAGAACTCAGGGATATCTATTAATTCCCTTAGGAACAATAATATTTTTCTTAGTTGCAGGCTTTACCCCACTATTTTCAGCATTTTGGGCTATAGTGGTTTCAGTAGGTATTGCTGTCTTGGCATCTTTGATTAAAAGAGATAAAAGCTTCACCCTTAGGTCATTTTTCGATGCTTTAGATCAAGGAGCAAAATCCTCAATAACAGTAGCCGCCGCTTGTGCTTGTGCAGGTATTGTTGTTGGAGTTGTAACACTTACAGGCCTTGGCCTGAGTATTGCCAATATGATTGTTCAATTGGCAGGAGGAAACCTATTTTTAACTCTACTATTTACCATGTTTGCTTCTATCTTATTGGGAATGGGATTGCCTACCACAGCTAAATATATTGTTTTGGCTACAATGGCAGCTCCTGCTCTAATAACATTAAATGTCCACCTAATGGCAGCCCACTTATTTATACTGTATTTTGGAGTTGTGGCTGATATAACACCTCCAGTGGCCTTAGCAGCTTATGCTGGAGCAGGTATAGCTGGTGCTAGTTCGATGAAGACAGGATTCCAGGCAGTTAAACTTGCCCTAGCCGCCTTTGTAGTACCCTATATCTTTGCATTTAATCCTGCAATATTACTAATTAAACCCGGTTCTGTTTTTGAAGGTGGTGTAATAGAATATGCCGGATTTTTAGAAATACTCCCTGTACTATTAACTGCAGTTTTAGGTATTGTTTGTCTTGCAAGTGCAGTGGAAGGCTATCTATTAATAAGAAATAAAATATATGAAACAATTCCACTATTTGCTGCAGCATTGACACTTTTATATCCAGGCACCCTATCAGATATTATAGGGATTGCTGTATTAGCATTTGTCATAATTTCTCAACACTATCGAAAAAAAATGCTTAAAACAAATGTAGCATAAGGGATTTTAAACATTAGACTCCAGTTAAATGAAAATTAGCTGGAGTTTTTTTATTTAATAAACTATGCTAAAATTATAATAGGCTATATATAAGGGAGTGTTAAAATATGCATAGAAAACTTTTAAGTATTTTAATAATTACTTTGTTGTTAAACATTATGGGTTGTAGTCAATATAATACTGAAAAAAATATAGACGAATTTAATATTTCATATATAGAAAAAATAGATTCTAAATATTTAGTAGAAAACAATGTTACTATTAGTGTAAAGGTTCCAAATGCAAAAAGCGTTCAATTAATTATGCAGGATCTTGATAAGGATGAAGTAGAAAATATCATAGAAGGGAAAAAGTCTAATGGAGAATGGTTGTTTGAATACGAGAACAATGACCTATTTACAAAAGAAGTATGGGTTCTTGCAAATTTTGATAAAGAAAAAAAAGAATCTGAAAAAAAAGTAATTACTAATATAGACCAAAGTTTCGAAAGTGTTTTTGAAAACATAATGCAAATTAACCCTGGTAAGATTAATTTGTTGAAACAGAATGTTAATCTAGATATAATAGGTTGGTTGGATAATAGTGAAATACTTGCAAAAGATAGTAGTAGTTTCTTTTTGTATAATATACATAAAAATGAAAAAGACATAATACGTAAAGATGTCTGGAATATATTTGCTAACTATTATAAAGATAAGATAATTTATGAGGACAGGGATGGACTACATTTTTTAAATATTTTAGAGGATAAGCAGAAAAAGATATTTGATATTGAAAGTGGTATGACACTTAAGGATCTAGTATGGGCAGGGGATTCTAATAGTATAATAATTAATATAGCTGAAAAAGATAATGAACATTATTATCACATAAATTTAATTAATGATAGTATCAAACAAATAGAATTAGATAAAAATTATGAATTTGACAATATGTTCTATTTTGATAATAAATATCTTTTTACATTTGGGAAATTAAAACTATCAGGAGATGAAAATAAAAATTACTCTGAGCATTTATTAGGTATAGATATTATTAATGGAAATTTAAAAGATTATACCCCCAATATACAAATTATGGATGACTTAAGAGTGTTATCTCAAATCAATGAGGGAGAATTTCTAATTCGAATATCTAATGCCACAGTTTCCGAAGATGATATTTCCTCTCTAAGTACAATTTATATTCTTGATACGCAAAGAAGAAATTTAAAAAAATATAATATAGTATTGGATTCACCTTATGTATTTAATTTATTTACTGATAAAAGCCAACATATTTACTTAGCAAATAAAGAAAATAACAATAAATCGTCACTTAATGAAAAGATTATTATATTAGGTGAAAATAATAAAGAAGAGGCAATATTAAGCACCTTTCAATTTTATCCCACTGATTTTTACTGGTCAAAGGATGGTAGGAAGATTGTATTTTATCTAGAAAATTCTAAGGAAATATTTCTAATAGAAAAAAAATAGAGAGTTATTATCTCTTGCTTCAAAAAAATATATTGTGTGGTGATAATTATGAGAGAATCTATCCAGGAGGGCTTTAAAAAAGGCTTTAATATTACTTGGCAATTATCTAAAATCTTGGTACCTACCTATATTATTGTTACCTTTTTGCAATACACACCCTTCATCGAAACTATAGCAAGATATTTTGAACCAGTTTTATACTATTTGGGTTTACCGGGTAAAGCTGCATTAGTTTTGGTACTAGGTAATTTAATTAATCTTTATGCAGCCATTGGTGTTATACCAGCACTGGGTTTTTCATTCAAGGAGATAACTATACTTTCATTGATGCTTTCTTTTTCCCATTCATTAATTGTTGAATCTGCAATTGCAAAAAAGATGGGCGGTAATTTATTAAAATTAAACTTACTTAGAATAGGTATGGCAGTAATTAGTGCTTTCATATTAAATTTACTATGGTAGTAAATATATTCTTTTATCGGAGGTATGGGCTATGAATTTATTTGACACTAGTATTATTATAATTTTTAAAAAAGGATTATATGGTAGCCTTACAACTGTTTTTAAAATGGCATATATAATTATTCCCTTAATGATTATATTAGAAATAATAAAGTATTTTGGATTAATAGATAAAATTACCTCAATATTTTCCCCCTTTTTAAACAAGATAGGCCTAGGTTATAGGGTCACATTTCCCTTATTTATAGGTGTTTTCTTGGGCATTACCTATGGTTCAGGTGTTATGATGGACAGTATAGAAAAAGGCGAACTTACAAAAAAAGAAGTAACTCTAATATTAATATTTCTGGTGGTTTGTCATGCCATAATAGAGGATACCCTTATTTTTTGGTTACTAGGTAGCAATTTTTTCATTTTGTTTTTTGGCAGAATTATTGGGGGCATATTAATAACTTGGGCTTTTTCAAGAATAATAAAGGACGAAGAACAGTTAGTTGATATTAGTAATAAATCTAACCAAATGGAAGGAAAATAAATATGACTCTCAATGAAATTTATTTGGATAATAGTGCCACAACAAAACCCTATAATGATGTAATTGAAATTATGCTAAATTATTATAAATATGATTATGGAAATCCTTCATCAATGCATAGGATGGGAATAAATGCTGAAAAGGGTATAAAGTATGCAAGAAAGGAAATTTCCAATTTTTTAAGGGTAGATGAATCTGAAATATTATTTACTTCTGGTGGTACAGAGGGAAATAATATTGCTATTATAGGTGCGATAAATCGTAATAAACGAAGGGGTAATCATATCATAACTACCATGATAGAACATCCTTCAGTGTTAAATGTGTTTAAACATTTAGAAAATTGCGGGTATGAGGTAACCTATCTTAAGGTAAATAAAAGTGGAAAAATTTCCTTAGAGGATTTAAAATCTTCAATCAGGCAGGACACTGTATTAGTTAGTATCATGATGGTAAACAATGAAGTGGGGACCATTCAACCTATAAAAGATATTAGTAAAATAGTTAGCCAATACAGGAATTGTATATTTCATGTAGATGGAGTACAGGCATTTGGGAAAATTAATTGTTTTCCAAAACAACTTGGTATTGACCTGTTTACCATAAGTAGCCATAAGATCCATGGTCCAAAGGGTATAGGTGCCCTTTATATAAATAAAGATATTATTATAGAACCTGTAATTTTTGGTGGAGGACAAGAAGGTGGGCTAAGATCTGGTACTGAAAATGTGCCTGCCATAGTAGGACTTGGAAAGGCAGTAGAAATTATTAATAAAAACTTTAGTGAAAATTCAAAATCGCTCCATTGTCTAAGAAATAAAATGATAAAAAAGATTTTGGATAATATAGATAAGGTGGATGTAAATGGACCTGAAAATATTGAAGAAATAGCACCCCATATAATAAGCCTAACATTTGCTAATATAAAAGGTGAAGTATTACTTCATTCCTTAGAACAGGATAATATCTATGTATCCACAGGGTCTGCCTGTTCATCCAAAAGAAGTGGACAAAGTCATGTTCTTAAAAGTATGGGCTTTTCTAACCCTATGATAGATGGTACTATGCGTATCAGCCTCTCTTTACTCAATACCGAAGAAGAGATTGATACATTTGTAGT
>CAYMVC010000101.1:0-5291 GCA_964393755.1 uncultured Eubacteriaceae bacterium
CAATACCTCCGCCTACAATGGCAATATTCACATCAATATCATTGTCTAGGCTAGGATAATCTTTAGCCTCTGTAGAAGCTATCCAATAAGATTCCGGCATGTTTTTAAATTCTTTCATTCTTTTATTATCCATGATAAGCATCCTCCAAATAATTTTTCTTTATTTATTTTTCTACACTTAGAGAATTTTATACCCTGGTTCACAATGTATAGAATAAATCTTCAACTCCTTGGTCTATTTAGCTTTAAAATTCACAACAAATACACTAAAATCAAGGGCATTGTCATAAATTATAGGCAATCTTTAAATTTTCTTGTTGACAAGGTATTTTTTGTGATATATAATTCCAATCAATACAAAAAAATAAAGACTAATGCAATTGGGAAGGGAAAAATATTCAGCTTTGATTATAGAGAGCTAGTGGACGGTGAAAACTAGCATCAAAGGAATATATAATACTAGCTTCACAGCAGCTTATCTGAAAGTGAGAATGAGTAGGATAAGTCGGGTGCTACCGTTAAAAGGATACCAGATGTTGGTCTGGGAATAAGGCAATTTATTTGTAAATTAGGGTGGTAACACGGAGAATTTAACCTTCGTCCCTATAGGTTTTTAAAAACTTATAGAGACGAAGGTTTTTTTATTTACTATTTTAAGGAGGAATTTTAATGAAGGAAAAAATCATGTTCTTTGACACAACTTTAAGGGATGGGGAGCAGTCCCCCGGCTGTAGTATGAATAAAAGGGAAAAACTTCTCCTGGCTAAGCAATTGGAAAGGCTGGGAGTGGATGTAATGGAAGCAGGATTTGCTGCAGCTTCCGAGGGGGATTTTGAGTCAGTAAAGGAAATTGCAAAGGAGATAAACCACTCTACAGTAGCAGTATTAGCCAGGGCAGAAAAGTCAGATATTGATAAAGCCTACCAAGCAGTAAAGTATGCTAAAAAGCCTAGAATTCATACCTTTATTGCCACTTCTGATATCCACATGAAGTATAAGTTAAAAATGACCCCAGAAGAGGTGGCTGATAGGTCCGAAGACATGGTTAGATATGCCTCTAGCCTAGTAGCTGAAGTTGAGTTTTCTGCGGAGGATGCCACCCGCAGCTCCCCGGATTTCCTTGCCCATTTATTCGATAGGGTTATCCAGGCAGGAGCCAAGATTATAAATATTCCAGATACTGTGGGCTATACCACCCCAGACCAATTTTATGAATTTATTATGGAAATCAGAAAAAAATCTAGGTATCTTGATAAAGTCACCATATCCGTCCATTGCCACAATGACCTAGGTCTAGGGGTAGCTAACTCTCTGGCTGCTATAAGGGCTGGGGCCAGGCAGATAGAGTGTACCATAAATGGTATCGGAGAAAGGGCTGGTAACGCGGCCTTAGAAGAGATTGCCATGGTACTTAATACCCGTAAGGATATATATGACTTTGATACTAATATAATTACCAAGGAAATATATCAGACCAGCAATCTTCTAAGCAATATTACAGGGGTCTATGTCCAGCCTAATAAGGCTATTGTAGGAGCTAATGCCTTTGCCCATGAAGCAGGTATTCACCAACATGGGGTCCTTAGTAATAGGGAGACTTATGAAATAATGACCCCAGAATCTATCGGTCTTAAGACCAATAAATTAGTCCTAGGCAAACATTCGGGACGACATGCCTTCAGGGATAAGGTCCAATCCTTGGGCTTTGACCTCAATGAAAAGGACTTAAATGAGGCCTTTAAACTATTCAAAGAATTGGCGGACCAAAAAAAGGTTATCTATGATAGTGATATAGAGGTAATTATCACTAGAAAAACCAGTAAGGAAGAAAGAAAATACAAGCTTAATAGGTTTGTGATAAATAGCGGAAATACCATTTCTAATATTGCTTCGGTAGTATTGAATATAGACGGAAAGGAAGTGGAAGGTATAGCCTCTGCCAGGGGTCCTATTGATGCGGCTATGAGTGCTATTAAAAAATGTCTGGATATGGACTTAACCCTAGAGGATTATTCCCTTCAGTCTATCACAGAAGGCACAGATGCCCTTGGCTATGCCATTGTAAAACTTCGCCACAATGATGGTCACTATACAGGAAGGGATGCCAGCATAGATGTGGTGGAGGCATCTATAAACGCCTATATTGATGCGGTAAACAAAATTGCCTAAGAAAAGAGGAATAAAATGAAGATGACAATGACCCAAAAAATATTGGCAGATCATAGCGACCTAAAGGAGGTATACCCAGGCCAATTTATTGAAGCCCGTTTAGATATGGTCCTGGGAAATGATATAACTGCCCCTATAGCCATAAAGGAATTTGAAAAAATAGGAGTGAAAAAGGTATTTGATAAGGGAAAGATTGCCCTGGTGCCTGACCATTTTACCCCTAATAAAGATATCCAGTCTGCCCAGCAATGTAAGATGATGAGGGAGTTTGCCTATGGCCAGGAGATAGAAAATTATTTTGAAATCGGTCAAATGGGTATAGAGCATGCCCTCCTTCCGGAAAAGGGATTAGTAGTCCCAGGGGATGTGGTAATTGGGGCAGATTCCCATACCTGCACCTATGGAGCCCTAGGAGCCTTTTCCACCGGTGTGGGCAGTACAGATATGGCCTCTGCCATGGTCCAGGGAAAATGCTGGTTTAAGGTACCTGAGGCAATAGAGTTTGAATTAGTGGGTAAACCGGATAAGTGGGTAAGCGGTAAGGATATAATTCTCCATATAATTGGAAAGATTGGGGTGGAAGGCAGCCGGTATAAGTCCATGGAATTCACCGGAGAAGGAATTAACAATCTGACCATGGATGATAGGTTTACCATTTCCAATATGGCTATAGAGGCAGGGGCAAAGAACGGAATTTTTCAGGTGGACAATCAGACAATAGAATATGTGAAGGAACACTCTGATAGAGAGTTTAAAATTTGTCAGAAGGACGAGGGGGCTGTCTACTGTGAGAGTTTTAAGATAGATTTATCCTCTATAAGACCTACAATAAGCTTTCCCCATAGTCCGGACAATACCAGGACTATAGATGAGCTAGGTCATATTCCAATAAACCAGGTGGTTATAGGGTCCTGTACTAATGGAAGAATAGAAGACTTAAGATCTGCAGCAAGGATACTTAAGGATAGGAAAATAAATAGAAGGGTCAGGACTATCATCTTCCCTGCCACCCAAAAGATATATCTTCAGGCCCTGGAAGAAGGATTGTTAAAAATATTTATTCAAGCAGGGGCAGTGGTAAGTACCCCTACCTGCGGTCCTTGCCTTGGCGGCCATATGGGAATACTTGCAGCAGGAGAAAGAGCGGTAGCCACCACCAATAGAAACTTTGTCGGTAGGATGGGCCATCAATTATCAGAGGTTTATCTTGCCAGTCCAGCTGTTGCAGCAGCTTCGGCTATTAGAGGAAAAATAGCTAATCCAGAGGACATCATTTAAAGGAGGAAATAAAGTGAGGACAGAAGGAAAGGCATTTAAATATGGAGATAATATAGATACAGATGTTATAATTCCCGCCCGCTATCTTATGACCTTTGATGGGGAGGTATTAAAAAAACATTGTATGGAAGATATAGACAAAGACTTTGCAAAAGAGGTAGAAAAGGGAGATGTAATAGTAGGGGGGAAAAACTTTGGCTGTGGTTCTTCTAGGGAACATGCCCCTATTGCCATTAAAGCCGCTGGAGTTTCTGCAGTAATAGCAGAAAGCTTTGCCAGGATATTTTATAGAAATTCCTTTAATATCGGTCTGCCCATAGTAGAAAGTAAGGAAGCCTCCCAAAAAATAGATAAGGGTGACAAAATAGTGATAGATTTTTCTAAAGGATTTATTAAAAACCTTACTAAAGATGAGGAATATGCTATAGAAGCCTATCCGGATTTTATCCAAAATATTATAAAAAGTGATGGACTTATAAATTATGTAACCAATAAAATAGGAGGGGCCAATGAAATATAAAATAGCTGTTGCCAGTGGAGATGGTATAGGGCCAGAGATAGTAAATAGCACCATAAGGGTACTAGATTATATAGGAAAGATAAGGGGACATAATTTCTCCTATATAGAGGCCCCTGTTGGCGGTCATGCCTATGACCTGTATGGGGATCCCCTCCCGAAGGAAAGTATTAAAATCTGTAAAGAAAGTGATTCAGTATTATTTGGAGCAGTAGGGGGACCAAAATGGGATGGATTAGATAGGGAGTCAAGACCGGAGGGTGCTATTCTAGGACTAAGAAAAGAGCTTCAAACCTTTGCTAATTTAAGGCCGGGCTATCTCTTTAGCTCCCTTAGGGAGGTCTCTCCCCTCAAGGATAACATTATCGGGAAGGGCTTTGATATATTAGTGGTAAGAGAGCTTACCGGAGGTATTTACTTCGGCGAAAGGGGCTATAAAAACACCCCCTTAGGCCCATCTGCCTATGATATAGAGATTTATAGCCAGATGGAGATAGAGAGAATTGCCAGGATTGCCTTTGAAATGGCTCTTAAAAGGAGTAAAAAATTAACCAGTGTAGATAAATCTAATGTATTAGAGAGTTCCAGGCTGTGGAGAAAGGTAGTGGAAAAGGTTGGTAAAGATTATAAAGAGGTCCAGCTAGACCATATCTATATAGATAATGCCTCTATGCAGGTAATAAAAAACCCAAGACAATTTGATGTAATCCTTACTTCTAATATGTTTGGAGATATACTCTCTGATGAAATCAGCATGATTACCGGTTCTATAGGACTGCTGCCCTCTGCCAGTATTGGAAAGGATAAAAAGGGAATATATGAGCCTATCCATGGTTCTGCCCCGGATATTGGGGGTCAAGGTATTGCCAACCCCATAGCCACCATATTATCCGGTGCAATGATGTTAAAATATTCCTTGGACTTAACAGAGGAAGGTACAATGATAGAAAGGGCCATAGATAAGGTTTTAGAAAAGGGCCATAGAACCTATGATATAAGAGAAAAAAATGGTTGCTATGTCAGTACCCAAGAAATGACCGATATCATAATTAATACTATAAAGGAATGATAAATTAGGAAATTCCATAATAAATTCACTAAAATAAAAAGTTGGTACAAAATTGAATAGACCCTTGACTATTTTTAATATCTAGTTTAAGATTATATTTAATTTAATACATAAAAGCTATGAAAGAGACAGTTATATATAGAAATAACTACAGAGAGCTGGGCTATGGTGAAATCCAGTGTTAGAAATATATATATAAATCACTCTTGAGCTATCAAGACGAATAATAGTAATCAAGATCGGTATCTTTATTTTAAA